>NZ_FMDK01000211.1 GCF_900091995.1 Streptomyces sp. MnatMP-M17 | reverse complement strand
GACTTCCGTCGAGCCAGTACGGTGCCGGCCGACGGGCCGTTTCGCGCGTGTACGGCGGGGTCGCCACCCCGGGCACCGCGCGGATCTCAGCCGGGCGGCGCGACCAGGGTGGCGCGAATGGGCAGATGGCCGTCGCGCAGGCGGCGTCCGCAGCCCAACGCGACGATCCCGGCGAGCGTCGACAGGGCGCTCTCGGTGAGGGAGGTTCCGCCGAGGTCGAGACCGGTGAGATCGTCGGATTCCCTGAGGCCCGGCTACGCCCCTCGCAGCTCATGGGCCCCCGGCACCGTCAGCAGCCAAGGAGCCCTGTTGGTTTCGTATCCTGTCGCACTCGACCTGTCTCACGCCTTGGTCGAGTGGGTCACGATGCTCATCGTCACCCGTGAGGGTGACCGACGGTGCAAACTCCCGCCGCACCACCCGTCCTCCGCGCGCGGGGCAGGGTGGGCGTGGCTGGCCGACATGGTCATCTGGGAGGCCGCCCTGCTCAACCCGCCGGATGACCCACTGCCCACCCGGTGTCGCGTGGGTGTGCTTCCTGGACGGGAGCCGGGTCCGCGAGCTGCGCCTTCACCACCCACGCAGCCACCACTGAGACACGTCGCGGACGAATCCTGCGGCCGATCGAACTTTCCCGGACCCCACCGCATCTTGTGGGTATGAAACCAACACCCCCACCAGTCCCGACCGTCTCGGCGAGCTGATCCTTTACGACACCCCACGGGCAGGATGGCGTTCATATAGCGCCCGAACGACTCGGCGTTGGCGACTGCCGTCGTCCGTAGCGGATTGACCGTGTCCCACATCCGGCCTGCCTCGACCGCCTCCGGCCGATCACCCTGGTGATCGCCGGTATCCACGACTTCATCTGTCCGCCCTCCTCGGCGTACGAGATGCGGGCGGCCATGCCGAACACGTCGCTCTGGGAACTGCGGGAGAGCGGCCACTTGGGCCACATCGAGCAGGCGGCGGAGTTCGCCTCCTCCGTGCCGGACTTCATACACAACACAGAGACGGGAAAGCGCAAGTGAAGACCACCGTGCCGCTCGGCTTGGCCGAGCAGGCCGAGATCGGGGCGTACGTCGACTCCGTGACCGGCGCGCCGACGCCGGTAAGGGAGGCACTGGGCGTCGGCTCGCTGAGCATCGGCTCGGCGCTCGCGCCGGCGGTCTGCGCGGACCCGACCAACTTCTTCAACCAGGCCGACGGCTTCGGCGAGAGCGCGCCGGTCACCACCGACGTCCTGGCACAGGTCCGCGATTTCTACCGCGAACAGGGCGCTTCCCAGGGCGCGTTCATGATCGTACCGCCGCTGCTGCCGTCGGACTGGGCCTCGGCCGCCGCCTGCCTGGACCGCACAAGCCGACACGGTCACGTCAAGCTCAGCTGCGACACCGAGACCGTGCTGTCCACGGGCTATGGCATGCGCCGCTCGGACCCGGCCCGCGCGTCGGCCCGGTCGAGCCGCACCGGGCGAACGGGTGGGCCGACGTCATGATGACCGCCTTCGGTTTCGGCACACCAGGCATGGCCGACGTAGCGGCGTCGTGCGTGGGCAAGCCCGACCGGCGACAGTGCGCGGTCTGGGACGGCGAGCCGATCGTCGCGGTCGGGAGCGTCTTCATCAACGGCGAGTGCGCCGACATGTTCGGTGGGGCGACGCTTCCGGAAGGCCGCCGCCGCGGCGCCCAGTCAGCGCTGCTCGCCGCTCGCGCCAGGGCAGCCAAGGCAACAGGGTGCGGGGGATTCGTCGCCGAGACGGGAGCGGAAGGCCCCGGCGACCGCCAACACCTCACTCCACACCATGCCGCGCGCCAGCTTCGAGCCGCTGCGCGAGCGGTCACCTGGCTGTGGCAGGAGTAGCCGGGGCCAGGCAGGCACTGCCCAGCCCCCGAGTGCCCGTGCTTCCTTCCCTCAGCATCACGGCACATCAGTCACTTGACCCGACCTCAGCCCCGAAGAGGTGAACTCAGACTATGCCGCTGGATGAGCTGCGCACCCTCCTGAATCGGCACGCCCGGACCGACGGAATCACCGCCATCGAGGGAGTGCTGATCGGGCGGGCGGAGAAGTCCGACTCGCCGTCGGCGTCGATGACGGGAACACTCATGACGCTGATCGCCCAAGGCGCCAAACGTCTGGCCCTAGGCGATCACGTATACGAGTACCGTGCCGGGCAGTACCTCATCACATCAGCCGATCTGCCCGTCAGCGGCCACTTCACAGAGTGCGACCCGGAACAACCGGCCCTGGGTTTCAGCATGTTGCTTCAACCGTCGGCCGTCGCCGACGTACTCGTGCAAGCACCTCTCGGGACCGTTCCACGGGGCGGCACCGCACCTCCCGCCCTCGCGATCAGCAACGCGCCGAACGAACTCCTCGATGCCGTCGTACGACTGCTGCGCCTGCTCGACCATCGTCGCGACATAGATATGCTCGCACCGTTGATCAAACGGGAGATCCTGTGGCGGCTGGTCACCGGTGAACAGGGCGCGATGGTCCGTCAGATCAGTCTCGCCGACAGTCAGCTCTCCCATATCGCCAAAGCAGTACATTGGATAAGGGAGAACTACAGCACATCGTTCCGGGTGGAACACGTGGCAGAACTCGTCGGCATGAGCTCCTCCACCTTCTTCCGTAATTTCCAGGCCGTCACGGGAATGAGCCCCATCCAATTCCAGAAGAAGATTCGGCTCCATGAGGCCCGGCTTCTGCTGATCACCCATCCCAAAGACATCGCGCATATCGGCTACCGCGTCGGCTACGACAGCTCATCCCAGTTCAGCCGCGAATACCGCCGCCTCTTCGGCGCGTCACCAAGCAAGGACGCAATTCGCTGGGCTGCCGACACGCCGGGCGAGCTCGCAACCCGTGAGCGACCTCACTCTCGGACCGGAGAGGATCGTGCAAGCAGGCACGAGCACCGGTCTACCGCTTCAGCAGGTCAAACGAGTTGAGTGGAACCACCCGTATCTTCGCCGGCAAAGCCGCCCCAGGCCATCGTGGCGCAGATAGACGGGCTGCCGGCCAAGGGGTCCGCGGAGTCCGAGTACACCGACTACGTCCCGGGCGTCCGACAACGGAGCCAGGAAAGTCTGAGCACAGAGTTACCGCCGGGATCACTCGATGCTGGAGCACGAGAATGCCTGCCCCTCCGCATCGATCCTACTTACAAGTTGGTGCGTGATAGCGGGTGAGGTGTCCTTTAGACAGAAACCAGCATGGGCGAAGACGGAGCGGCGAGCACGGCACCTCGTGGACCTGGGAGCGCAGAGAACTCCATGATCGACTGGCGTCGTGCTCGCCTCACGTCCGGGACGCCGTCTCACCACAACCCGCCCCGTCGACCAACCGGGGCAAAGGTCACACATTTCGGGGCCCGCTCAGCTTGTCCGTGAAGAAGACTCAGCCGCACATTTTATTGCACAGGGATGAACCCCTACCCAAAAGACCTCCAAGCTGAGCACGACTTGAGATCGAACCCATCGACCTGGTACATGAAGCAGGCTCGGAATTCCTTGATGCTGGAATTCGTGCTCTTGGATGCGGTCTTACCCTTGGCCGCCGCCAGTTCGCCTTCGGTCCCGTCCCAGAGCCTGTAACCGACACTCCCTCCAAGCGAACCGAGCTGCGAGGAGCCATATACCCAGACCCAACCCGCAGCCCCATTACCCGGACTATTATCCACCGCAGCACGAGTTCCCTGAAAGGAGATCTCGGTCTGTGCGGCGAAAGCGGGTTGCACAAAGAGAACCCCGACACACGCCGCCACGGCCGCCACAAACGTCATCCTTTTGGAAGGATTTTCCCTTTTCATTTCTTCTACCCCTCTGATGGTGCATCAGTCCCACACTTCCTCGTTGACTCGAGAAAAGGGCGGGCACAAGCCCGATGCAGGTTTCTTCTATCATTTGACATGGCAACAAAAAGCCATCAACCAGGAAATTAAGATAGATTGGCTGGAATGTAAATTCCTCTACTCCCGTGTAGGCGAACATTTTCAGCGTCGCGCGTCCAGGGTGAGGACAGGCTTGGCAACTGATGTTGCGGTTCGGGCTGATTCGGGGATCGTCGGGAGATCCGCCAGGATTTCAGCAGTGAATTGCCCCGGGTTCGGTAGAGATCTCATATTGCGATTGTGACCTGGAGTTTCGCGAATTCCACGTAGTAGTTGGCCTCGTACTGGACGGGCGGAACGTGGTCCATCTCACTGTGGAATCGACGGTGGCAGTACCAATCGCCCCACTCGGCGGTGGCGAGCTCGACCTGGGAGAGCGTCTTCCAGGATGCAAGGAGCACAACCGGAGCGGGGTCCCATCCTTCCTGGTGTGGTGCCAGACCACCAGACTCACCCGACGCCTCCGGCATGCCAGCTCCGCAGGCATGCCGGGCACGTTCGCTCTCTCACAGCGACCGTCTTGGACCGGGTCCTACGTGGAAGCGTCTCGCTGAGCTGAACATGGGTGTCTTCTAGTGCTACAAACCACTCATCAAACTCACCACATAGGACACGGCCTAACTAGTACTTGCTGATCTCCCAGAAGCGGAAGACGGTCGAGGCGTCCAGGGTCCACTCCAGGCCGGAGATGTTGTCGTGCGCCACCGCGTACTGCTTGCCCTGCCACAGAGGCAGGATCGGCAGGGGCCCCGCCC
>NZ_FMDK01000169.1 GCF_900091995.1 Streptomyces sp. MnatMP-M17 | reverse complement strand
CCGGCAGCACCGGGCGAGCCGTTCCGCGTAGGCCCGCGCCGCCTCACCGGCCGACGCCTGACCGTAGTGGCCCAGCTCGTTGGCGAACACCGCCTCGAACTGGCTCTCGTCGTACGTTCCGAAGAGCGCGCCGGAGCCGGGCGGCGGTGGATCGAGCAGATGGAGCGCGTCCGCGGGCCGGCCCGCCGCCTCCGCCTCTGCGGCCATCTCCATGGCCACCCAGGCGCCGAACGACCATCCGGCCAGTTGCCGGTGCCAGGTTTCGTCGGGGAAGCGGGCGCGCAGGGCGGTGTGGTAGCGCCGGGCTCGCTCGGCCAGCGTCCAGGTCGGCGGTCCGGAAGTCCCTGGTCCGGGAGTCCGCAGTCCGGGATCGGCGATGAGGCAGACGGTCAGGCGTGAGTCGAGCGCCGACACCAGTGACCGGTACGACTGGATGTCGCCGCCGACCGGGTGCACCAGACACAGCACATCGTGCCCGGTGCCCTCCTGCCAGACCTCCAGCGGAATGTCGCCCTCGGTTGCCGCTGACCCCGCCGCTGAACCCGCCGCCGGTCCGGTGTGAGGCGTCGCGCCGAGCCGCGTGAGGATCTCGGTGAGCGAGACACGGTGGCTGAGCCAGGACAGTTCGAGTTCGACATCGAAGTGCCGTTTCACCTCGCTGATCAGATCCAGCATGGTCAGCGAGTCGGCGCCCAGATCGTAGAGCGGGATGTCCGGGTCGAGACGGTCCACGCCGAGCCAGGCGCGGAGCCAGTCGGTGAGACGCTCGGTCGCCGAGCCGGTGCCGGTGGTGGCGGCAGCCCGCGGAACCACGGCCCTGCCTTCGGTCGTGACCTCTCCCGGAGTCGCGGTCCCGGCAGCGGTCGTGGTCTCCTCCGACACCGGGACGGACCCGGCGTAGAAGGCCCGGGACTCGTCCAGGGCGGTGGTCGAGACGAGGAGCTGTGGCAACCGGAGCCCGAGGGCCCGGCCGAACAGCCGCTTGCCCTCGTCCACGGTCAGGCCCACGGCGAGATGCGCCTGATGACGGGCGTCCGTCCGCAGCGCGCGCACGGCCATACCGGACTCGCGCCATACGTCCCAGCTGATACCGATCCGTACGGTGGTCTCGTCGTCCGCCTCGGCGACCGTGGTCCCGGTGTCGCGGGACCGGTGGTGGGCGAAACCGTCGAGAAGGCCGTTGGCAGCCGCGTAGTCGAACTGTCCGACACCGCCGAACAGCGCCGACATCGACGAACAGTAGACCGCGACCGTCGGCCGGTACCGCTCGATCAGCCGCTCGACCAGCAGTGCGCCGCCCAGCTTGGCGGCCGTCGCCTCCCGCATCGTGAGGGCGTCACGCCGGACGATCAGACCGCCGGCCGCCACACCGGCCGCGTGGATCACACTGTCGAGCCGCGAAGTCAGACGGGCGATCCGGGACATGACCTCTTCGGGCGGTGACTCGGCCAGATCCGCCTCGATCAGTTCGATCCGGTCGGCCCAGGGCGCCAGCTCCTCCGGGAGCCGCGCTCGTCTAGCCAGCAGCAGCACCCGGCCGTCGGTCCGCTCCAGCAGCCAGGCGGCGGCACCGGAGCCGATACCGCCCGTACCGCCCAGCACCAGATGGACTCCGTCCCCGGTGGGCAGCGGCGAGGCGGAGACACCGGCCGAGGACACCGGCAGTGTGATCTGCTCCCACCAGAACCCGTGCCGCAGCGCAAGCTGTCTCGGCAGCCCAGCCGCAGAACCGTTGGCGGCGTCGGTGTCGGTATCCGTATCGGTGGTGGCCATCAACGCTGCCAGCGCGGGCGCCCAGTCGGCGAGACCGACGCCGGGAAGGTCCAGCCAGTGGCCGTCCAACGGGCCTTCCTGCGGGGCCACTTCGCTGATCCCGGCCAGCAGGCCCAGTTCCGGGCGCTGTACGGAGCCGTCGACCGGTCTGGCCCGGTACGACAGCCACCAGGGCCGCAGCCACACTCTTCCCGAGTTGTCGGCCACCGCCTGCACCAGCGCGGCCGTTGTGTCCAGGCACGCCCAGCGGGCGCGAGCCATCGAGCCGGGACCGACTGGTCCGTCGACGGCCAGCGGCAGCGCGTGCAGCCAGTCGATGTCCTGCCGCGCCACCTCTGTCCGTGTCCCCGTGCCCGCTTCCGTCACCGCGTCGAGCAGGAGACTCAGCGATACGGGATCGGCCGGATCGACCTCGAAGACATCGTCGCCTCGCCGCGCGAAGGCATCGGCGGCGCTGACCCGTACGACCCGGTCGTAGACCGCCTCGAAGGCATGGACGGCGGACAACTCGGCTGGACGGTCCGTCATCATCACCAGCAGACGCGGCACACGCGGCACACGCGACGCGGCAGCGGCGG
>NZ_FMDK01000425.1 GCF_900091995.1 Streptomyces sp. MnatMP-M17 | reverse complement strand
CCGCCCGCCGTGTGGTGCAGCTTCTCGCGCAGGTGCGCGACGAGCACGGTGTGGAGCTGCCCGAGATCGACCTCGGCGGCGGCCTCGGGATCGCGTACACCTCCGAGGACGATCCGCGCGAGCCGCACGACATCGCCAAGGCGCTCAGCGACATCGTCACCCGTGAGTGTGAGTCCGCCGGGCTGCGCACACCGCGTATCTCCGTCGAGCCGGGCCGCGCGATCGTCGGGCCCACGGCCTTCACGCTCTACGAGGTCGGCACCATCAAGCCGCTCGAAGGACTGCGTACCTATGTCAGTGTGGACGGCGGCATGTCCGACAACATCCGTACGGCCCTGTACGACGCCGAGTACAGCGTGGCGCTCGTCTCGCGGCGCTCCGACGCCGAGGCGATGCTGACGCGCGTCGTCGGCAAGCACTGCGAGAGCGGCGACATCGTCGTACGGGACGCGTTCCTGCCCGCCGATCTGGCGCCCGGGGATCTGATCGCCGTGCCCGCCACCGGCGCGTACTGCCGCTCGATGGCGAGCAATTACAACCACGCGCTCCGGCCACCCGTCGTCGCCGTCAAGGACGGTGGGGCCCGGGTGATCGTCCGGCGCGAGACGGAGGAAGATCTTCTGCGTCTCGACGTCGGAGAGTGAAATACATGTCTCGCAATCTGGACAGAGGGCAGAAAGCCCCGTCCGGTGAGTGAGACTGGTTCGGATTCCTGCTTGAAAAGGCTGTGATGGATGAAAGGCGTAGGTCGGATGATGCGTACGCGTCCGCTGAAGGTGGCGCTGCTGGGCTGTGGCGTGGTCGGCTCAGAGGTGGCGCGCATCATGACGACGCACGCCGACGACCTCACCGCCCGGATCGGTGCCCCGGTGGAGCTGGCCGGAGTCGCCGTACGGCGCCCGTCCAAGGTCCGTGCGGGCATCGATCCCGCCCTGATCACCACCGATGCCACCGCCCTGGTCAAGCGCGGCGACATAGACGTGGTGGTGGAGGTCATCGGCGGGATCGAGCCCGCCCGTACGCTCATCACCACCGCGTTCGAGCACGGCGCCTCCGTCGTCTCCGCCAACAAGGCGCTGCTCGCCGAGGACGGTACGACGCTCTACGAGGCCGCCGAGCGGCACGGCAGGGACCTGTACTTCGAGGCGGCCGTCGCCGGTGCCATACCGCTGATCCGGCCGCTGCGCGAGTCCCTCGCCGGTGACAAGGTCAACCGCGTCCTCGGCATCGTCAACGGCACGACCAACTTCATCCTCGACCGGATGGACTCCGCGGGCTCCGGCTACTCGGAGGCGCTGGACGAGGCCACCGCCCTCGGTTACGCCGAGGCCGATCCGACCGCGGACGTCGAGGGCTTCGACGCCGCCGCCAAGGCCGCCATCCTCGCCGGGATCGCCTTCCACACCCGGGTCCGGCTGGACGACGTGTACCGCGAGGGCATCACGGAGGTCACCTCCGCCGATCTGGCCTCCGCGAAACAGATGGGCTGCACGGTCAAACTCCTCGCCATCTGCGAGCGGGCCGCCGACGGCCGCTCCGTCACCGCCCGTGTCCATCCGGCGATGATCCCGCTCAGCCATCCGCTGGCCTCCGTGCGCGAGGCGTACAACGCGGTCTTCGTCGAGGCCGACGCGGCCGGACAGCTCATGTTCTACGGTCCCGGCGCCGGCGGCGCACCGACCGCCTCCGCCGTACTGGGCGATCTGGTCGCCGTCTGCCGCAACCGGCTGAGCGGCGCCACCGGCCCGGGCGAGTCCGCGTACACACGGCTTCCCGTGAGCGGTATGGGCGAGGTCGTCACGCGCTACCACATCAGCCTCGACGTCGCCGACAAACCTGGCGTACTGGCCCAGGTCGCCACGGTCTTCGCCGAGCACGGCGTATCCATCGATACGGTGCGCCAGAAAGGCCGCCAGGACGGCGACGGCGAGGCAGCCCTCGTCGTCGTCACCCACCGCGCGCCCGACGCCGCCCTCTCCGGGACCGTCGAGGCGCTGCGCAAGCTCGACACCGTGCGCGGTGTCGCCAGCATCATGCGTGTTGAAGGGGAGTAAGGGACCCATGACCAGCATCGGCACCCAGCGGGGCACCCACCAGTGGCGCGGCATCATCGAGGAGTACCGGGACCGCCTCCCGGTGACGGACACCACGCCGGTCGTCACGCTCCGTGAGGGCGGTACGCCGCTCGTCCCGGCGCAGGTGCTGTCCGAGCGCACGGGATGTGAGGTTCATCTCAAGGTCGAGGGCGCCAACCCGACCGGATCCTTCAAGGACCGTGGCATGACCATGGCCATCACCCGGGCCAAGGAGGAGGGCGCCCAGGCGGTCATCTGCGCCTCCACCGGCAACACCTCGGCCTCGGCCGCCGCCTACGCGGTACGGGCCGGCATGGTCTGCGCCGTACTGGTGCCGCGGGGCAAGATCGCCCTCGGCAAGATGGGCCAGGCCCTGGTCCACGGTGCGAAGATCCTCCAGGTCGACGGCAACTTCGACGACTGTCTGACACTGGCGCGCTCGCTCTCCGACAACTACCCGGTGGCACTGGTCAATTCGGTCAATCCGGTACGTATCGAAGGTCAGAAGACCGCCGCGTTCGAGATCGTGGACGCGCTCGGCGAGGCGCCGGACATCCATGTGCTGCCCGTCGGCAACGCCGGCAACATCACGGCGTACTGGAAGGGCTACACCGAGTACGCCGCCGGCGGCATGGCGGCCCGTACCCCGCGTATGTGGGGCTTCCAGGCCTCCGGCTCCGCGCCCATCGTGCGCGGCGAGGTCGTCAAGGACCCGCACACCGTCGCCACCGCGATCCGGATCGGCAACCCGGCGTCCTGGCGGTACGCGCTCGCCGCGCGCGACGAGTCCGGCGGCTTCATCGACGAGGTGACGGACCGGCAGATCCTGGCCGCCTACCGGCTGTTGGCCGCCCAGGAGGGTGTCTTCGTGGAGCCCGCCTCGGCCGCCTCCGTGGCCGGTCTGCTCAAGGCCGCCGAGGAGGGCAAGGTCGACGCCGGCCAGCGCATCGTCTGTACGGTCACGGGCAACGGTCTCAAGGATCCGGACTGGGCGGTCGCGGGAGCGCCGCAGCCGGTGACCGTGCCGGTCGACGCCACTGTCGCCGCACAGCGCCTCGGTCTGAGCTGACGCCACCGCCCGGCACCGCCCGCTCGCCGCCTCAAGGGCGGCAAGGCCGACAAAGGCGCACAGGAGGCACGCGACACGCATCGTGCGCCTCCTGTGCGCCCTATGTCGCCATACAACCTTCCTTCGATAGGCTGTACCCAACCCGCCCCGCCGCATATGCCGCGGTGTTGTCGCCCCCGTGGCCCCCGGGCGTTCCGCATGTCCTCGAACATCTCGCAGTCGCCCCACACCACCGTCATAGCCAGCACAGTCCCCAGCACGCAGTCACGCCGTCACAAGGAGAGTCGTCAGAGCGATGGCCGGTCCCGCGTTCCGCGCCGCCGCCGTACGGGTGCGCACCCCCGCCACCAGCGCCAATCTCGGTCCGGGCTTCGATGCCCTGGGTCTGTCGCTGGGGCTCTACGACGACGTGGTCGTCCGCGTCGCCGACTCCGGCCTGCATGTCGACATCGCCGGTGAGGGCGCGGAAACGCTGCCCCGGGACGAGAGTCATCTGCTTGTACGCTCCCTGCGCACGGCCTTCGACCTGCTCGGCGGACAGCCGCGCGGTCTGGAGGTCGTCTGTGCCAACCGCATTCCGCACGGTCGGGGCCTGGGCTCCTCCTCCGCCGCGATCTGCGCGGGCATCGTCGCCGCCCGCGCCGTGACCATAGGCGGCGACGCCCGGTTCGACGACGCGGCGCTGCTGGAGCTGGCCACCGAGATCGAGGGACATCCCGACAATGTCGCGGCCTGTCTCTACGGAGGATTCACACTGGCCTGGACGGACGGCGGAGCGGCGCGCGCCATCAGGATGGATCCCGCCGATTCCATCGTTCCGGTGGTTTTCGTCCCGGACAGCCCGGTGCTCACGGAGACGGCCCGCGGCCTGCTGCCGCGTACGGTTCCGCATGTGGACGCCGCCGTCAACGCCGGCCGCGCGGCCCTGCTCGTCGAGGCGCTGACCAGGCGTCCCGAGCTGCTGTTCCCGGCCACCGAGGACCGGCTCCACCAGGACTACCGGACACCGGCGATGCCGCAGAGCATCGCCCTTGTCAACCGACTGCGCGCGGACGGCGTCCCCGCGGTCATCTCCGGCGCGGGCCCCACGGTGCTCGCGCTGGTCGAGGACGGTGCGGCCGACAAGGTCGCACGGCTCGCGGGCGAGGGATGGGCGGCCAACCGGCTGGCCCTCGACGCCGCGGGCGCGAGCGTACTGCCGCTCGGCTCTTAGTCGCACAAGATTGCCGGTGAGTGAGAGGGGGAATGTTTGTTGGAGCCGGTAGTGTTAACCTCAAGTCTGCAACCGACGTCTTTTAGGCGCGGTGCTTCGTGTCCCGTTTCGGGGCCAACCTTCTTCCGGGAGCCTCCCCAACTGCCTGAGCAGCCTGCCTGAGCAGTTTTGAGCACGCACCGGAACCGGCACGACACCCCCCGTTTTTTCCTAGCGGAGGGCCGAGCAGGGGGACCTCGGGCCGGACCCATCGCACGTATGCATGTTTCTCCGCCGTACCCGGCGGGACCACCGCCCCGGCACGGTCCACAGGATGGGACCGCAGTCGGACAGCACAACCGGTCGCCGAGCCAGAAGGCCGACGTCCGCTCCAGGGAAGGACCCTTCGTGAGCGACACCACCGATCTGATGGGCGTGACTGCCGACAACAGTGTCGACGCCACCGCGCCCGCCGCAGGTGCTGCCACTGGCACCACCGCACGGCGCCGCCGCTCCGGCACCGGCCTTGAGGGCATGGTCCTGGCCGAGCTGCAGCAGGTCGCGTCCGGCCTCGGTATCAGGGGCACCGCGCGGATGCGTAAGAGCCAGCTGATCGAGGTCATCAAGGAAGCGCAGGCCGGCAGCCCGTCCGCCGCCAAGACCGCCGAGGCGGGCAGCGCCGACGCCGAGACCAAGCCGAAGCGGCGCGCCACCTCCAAGGCCCGTACGGGTGAGGCCGTGGCCGCCGAGGAGAGCGCGGGCGAGGCCGAGAAGGCCGTGGCCCCGCAGCAGATCGACATTCCCGGCCAGCCCGCCAGCGACGACCAGCCCGCGGGCGAGCGCCGTCGCCGCCGGGCCACC
>NZ_FMDK01000917.1 GCF_900091995.1 Streptomyces sp. MnatMP-M17 | reverse complement strand
CCCAGTCAGGATCCGAACGATCCTGACTACCGGCGACTGCGATACGTGCGCTATGCCGACGACACCCTCCTCGGGTTTGTCGGGCCAAAGGCCGAAGCCGAAGAAATCAAACGGCGTCTGGCGGCTTTCCTGCGAGAAGACCTCAAGCTGGAGCTGTCGGAAGAGAAAACGCTGATCACCCATGCCCGGACAGGCAGGGCTCGGTTTCTCGGCTATGAGATATCGACGGCGAGTACGGACCGCAGAACGCGACGGCCTTCTGCATCGGATCGGCGCAACCGTCGATCCCTCAACGGGACGATCGTCCTGCACGTGCCTGCCGACGTTATCAAGGCCAAGTACACCCCATACATGGCGCGAGGGAAACCCGCTTGCCGGAACTCGCTCGTGAACGAATCCGATCACGTAATTGTCGGCAAGTTCGCCATCGAGTACAGGGGTGTTGTCCAGTACTACCTGATGGCCGGTGACGTCTTCCGACTTCACCGGCTGCGCTGGGTCATGGAAACTTCCATGCTCCGAACTCTGGCGCGAAAGCACGGCTCAACGGTGTCGAAGATGGCGGCCCGCTTCAAGGCCAAGGTCCAGACGCCCTACGGACCGCGCACTTGTTTCGAGGCTCGCATGCCGCGGGACAACAGGAAGGAACTGGTAGCCCGATTCGGAGGGATTCCCCTCAAGCGTCAGAAGGCGGCAGAATTGACCGACCGCCTGACGGGTCCCGTCTATCCCCACAAGGAGCTGATCCGTCGACTCCAGGGGAATCGGTGCGAGGTCTGCGAGCGGGCGGGTGAGGTGGAGGTTCACCACATCAGGTCACTCAACGACCTCAGCCGATCAGATGGGCCGTCCCCCGATTGGATGAAAATCATGGCAGGACGCCGGCGCAAGGCCCTTGTGGTCTGCGGTGCCTGTCACGAGCGCATCCACACCGGGAAGCTGAACACGGCGCTCACGCAGTAGTCACTGGAGAGCCGGATGCTCGGAAATCGGGCCCGTCCGGTTCGGTGGGAGGCCGAGCGGAAAAGGCCCTGCACAGCAGGGACCTCGCCGCTCGGCCGACCCTACCCGCACCCTGCTCAATGAATGGGCCTACCTGCGGCCCTACACCACCAACGATGAGCGAACCACAGCCCTGGCAGACTTCCTCCACAGCTACAACCACCACCGCGGCCACACCGCACTCGCAGGCCAGCCCCCCATCACCCGCGTCAACAACGCTGC
>NZ_FMDK01000386.1 GCF_900091995.1 Streptomyces sp. MnatMP-M17 | reverse complement strand
CGCTGCCCGTGCACGCGCGAGCCGAAGCCGCCGCCGAGCTGCCATGGACCTTGCACGCGACCGGTGTGCTGGCCGCCGGGCACCGGGCACCGGACCTGGAGATCGGCGCCGGGCCCTGGCCGCCGGCCGGGGCCGTACCCGTGGATTTGTCCCGGTACGAGGACCCGGAGCCGGCCGAAGCGGGCTCCGCGTCCGGTCTGCGGGCGGCCTGGCTCCAGGACGGCGAGGTCTTCGCCGAGGTCGCCCTCGCGGAAGAGGCCCGTACGCATGGGACGTTCGCGATGCACCCGGCGCTGCTGACGGCCGCCGTCCGGGCGGCGGGCCTGCTGGGCACCGAAGCCGCCGAAGGCACTCTCAGCACACTCACCGGGACCGTCCCGGTCGAGTGGCGGGGACTGACGCTCTACGCAGGCGCAGCCACGGCACTGCGCGTACGGCTGACCGCGACCGGCCAGGACACCGTGGAGCTGGTGGCCGTCGACGAGGAGGGCGCACCGGTGATCTCGGTGCGCTCGCTGACCTTGCGTCCGGCCGCCGAGGTGGAGACCGCGGCCGAGGCCGACGAACGGCGCCCGAGCCCGCTGTTCGGCCTCGACTGGGTGCCCGCGCCGACCGCGCCGAATACGACCGCGTCCTTCACCGGTCGGCGCTGTGCGGTCCTGGGAGACACCCTGACCGCGGTGGACGGCTCCTTCGTACGGGCAGGATCGCTGCGCGAACTCCTCGACTCCGGAGAGCCGCTGCCCGACCTCGTACTGGCCCCGGCCATCAGCGATCTGACGGGCCATCACGAACATCAAGAACCGCTTCCCGTTCGGATGCGGGCCGTGACCGGCGCCGTACTGGATCTGCTCCGCACCTGGTCGGCCGACCGCCGAACCGCCGGATCGCGGCTGGTGTTCCTCACCCGTGGCGCGGTCGCCACCGCCGCCGGGGAGGATGTACGGGATCTCGCCGCGGCCCCGGTCTGGGGCCTGGTCCGCTCCGCCCAGTCGGAGTACCCGGGCGCCTTCCTCCTGCTCGACCTGGAGGATCTCCGAGACACCCACACCGCCACCACACTCCGTACTGTCCTGCCCGCGCTGCCCGCCCTGCTCGACGCCGGAGAGACCCAGGCGGCGGTGCGCGGCAGCGAGATCCGGGTGGCCCGGCTGACGCGGCTGCCCCAGGGCCCTGTCCCGTCGCCCGAGCACGGGATCCGGTCCTGGAACCGCGACGGTACGGTCCTGATCACCGGCGGCACCGGCGCGCTCGGCGGCGCGCTGGCCCGGCATCTCGTGGCCGCGCACGGCATCAAACATCTGCTGCTCGTGGGCCGGCGCGGCCCCGACGCGCCCGGCGCCGAGGAACTCCGGGCCGAACTGGCCGCCCAGGGCGCCGAGGTGACCGTCGCCGCCTGCGATGTCGCCGACCGTACGGCGCTGGACGGACTGCTGGCGGACGTACCGGCCGAACATCCGCTGACCGCCGTGGTCCACACGGCCGGAGTGCTCGGCGATGCCACCGTCGGCTCACTGACGCCCGCGCTGATCGACCGGATACTGCGTCCGAAGGCGGACGCGGCCTGGCATCTGCACGAGGCGACCAGCGGTCTCGGGCTGGCCGGCTTCGTCCTCTACTCCTCGGTCGCCGGGATCACCGGTGGCCCGGGACAGGGCAACTACGCCGCCGCCAACACCTTCCTGGACGCGCTGGCCCTGCACCGTACCGCCCTCGGGCTGCCCGCAGTCTCTTTGGCATGGGGACCATGGGCCCAGGACGGCGGCGGTATGACCGGCGCGCTGAGCGACTCCGATCTGGGCCGTATGGCCCGCTCGGACCTGGCTCCGCTGCCGGTGGAAACGGGACTCGCGCTGTTCGACACCGCGACCGCCCGCGACGAGGCGCTGCTCGTCCCGGTGCTGATCGCCGAGGGAGCGCGCGAGCGGGCGGCGCTCACCACGGCCGAGATCCCGGCGATCCTGCGCGGACTGCTCCGCAGGCGCCGCCGTACGGCCGCCGCCGCGCACGGACGTACCACCGGGCTCGGCCGGCGGCTGGGGGGGG
>NZ_FMDK01000279.1 GCF_900091995.1 Streptomyces sp. MnatMP-M17 | reverse complement strand
CCGGCTCCCCGGGCCCGGCCGCCACGACCGGCGGTGGCGGCGGAGGATGCTGCGGAGGTGGCTGCTGCGGCTGACCGGACCGTACGGACCTGACCGTACGCGTACGGCGCGACGACGGTCAGGTCAAACCGTGCCCTGCGCGGTGGCGGCCAGGGTGAGGCGTCGCAGGATCTCCTCGCCCGCCGCGACGCCCGTTTCCTCCAGGACGTCGACGTGCGGCGCGCTCCAGCCCGTGTCGGCGAGTTCGCCGTGGCCCGGCCGCCAGGCACGGTCGGCGGCCAGCAGCAGGTCGGCGTCGAGCAGGGAGTCCCCGGCGGCGAGAGTGAGTTCGGCTCCCGTCCTGCGGGCGACCTCGCGCATCGCCGCGCTCTTGGTGAGCGGCTGCGGTACGGCGTAGATCTTGCGGCCCTGGAGAGAGACCGTCCAGCCACGGCCCTCCGCCCACCCGGAGAGCTCCTTCACCCAGCCCTCGGGCAGCAGAGTGCGGTCGACCACCAGATAGGCGAAGAGGTCTTCCGCGATCCGCTCCTTGAGGAGCCATGCCGGATCGGCGGCGGCGAGCAGATGGGCACGGACCTCGGCGAGCGGCGCGCACTCGTCGGCGAGCCGGTCGGCCACCCGCGCCTGCCAGGCCGGGTCGGAGACACCGTCGACCAGAAGGTGGCCGCCGTTGGCGCAGATCGCGAACCTCGGCGCGGGACCCGGCAGATGGACACGGCCGTACTGCTCCCGGGTCCGGGTGGTCGTCGGTACGAAAACGGTCGTACGGGCAAGCCCTTCGAGCAGCCCGGCCGCCGTCACGGTCAGATACGACAACGGCTTGCTCCCGTACACCTCGACACAGAGCAGCCGAGGTGCCTCGGCGTCCGGCATCGGGAGCTGAAGCGCGGCGGCCGAGTAGATGAGCGTACGGTCCAGATCACTCGCGACCAGGACCGGGACCGGGCGCTCGGTGTTCGCGTTCACAGCGCGGTCACCGCCTTGCCGTCCGCTCCGGTCGCGCCACGGGTGTACTTCGGGTGGATCAGCCCGACGCATGTGTACGGCAGACCGTCGACCTCCTCCACCGGCACGCCTCGCTGCCGCGCCAGCAGCCGGACATGGTCGAGGTCCGCGCCCGCGCCGCGCTGGGCGAGAATCTTCCAGGGCACCCGGCGCAGCAGAACACGCGTCGTCTCGCCGACGCCCGGCTTGACGAGGTTCACATCGTGGATGCCGTACTCCTCGCTGATCCGCTCGACCGCCGCCCAGCCCTCCCAGGTCGGGGCCCGGTCCGCCGCGAGCAGCTCCTTGACCTCCGCGTCCACGGCGTCCACGACCTCCTCGAAGTGGGCCGCGACGGTGTCCAGGAAGTGGATCGAGACATCGGCGCCGGCCAGTTCGCCGTAGTGCTTGGCACCGTGGAAGTCGTCCGGGCCGACCAGGTCGGACCGCAGGACGGTACGGGAGATCAGCCCGGAGACCGTCGAGTTGAGGCAGGCGGAGGGAATGAGGAAGTCCTCGCGCGTGCCATAGGTCCGTACACAGCCGCCAGGATCGGCGAGGACGGCGATCTCCGGCTTGAAGCCACTGGTCCCTGGGTTGGCGTCCTCGAACTCGGCCAGCGCGTCGGCCAGTTCGCGGGTGATCGCGCCCTTGCCGGTCCAGCCGTCGACGAACACGACATCGGCGGGATCGTGGTGGGCGGCGAGCCAGCGCAGGGCGTTGGTGTCGATGCCCCGGCCGCGCACGATGGAGACGGCGTAGTGCGGCAGGTCCAGACCGTGCCGCCGCTGGGCCCAGCGGCGCATCAGTACGCCGACGGGCGTGCCGGCGCGGGCCAGGGAGACCAGGACGGGCCGGGACGCGCGCTCGGCGAGCACGGTCTCGGTGACGGTGCCGACGGCATGCGCGATCCGGGCCGCCGAGGTCTCCAGGGCGGAGAGGAACAGCTCCTGGTACTCGGCGCTCGGCTGGTACTCGACCGGAAGCGATTCGGCGTAGTGCGCGCCACCGCTCTGGATCGCCTCCTCGCGCTCCTCCGTCGGGGCCTCCAGCTCCACGTCGGAGAGGTCCTGGAGGAGCCAGCCGACGTCGTCGGGCGCGTAGGAGGAGAAGGCGGGCCCGCGAAGGGGTTCGGGCAGCATGGGAGGTTCCTGCCGTTCGGCGTCGTGCGAGGAAGAGTTGGCGTGCGAAGAAGTGCCGGCGTGGGAAGAGGAGCCGTACGAGGAGCCCGGAAGATACGCGGGCACAACCGCCAGGACCACGCGCGGTATGTGCGTGGCGAGTTGGGCCAGCAGACCGTCCGGGCCGTGCAACTCCGGTGAGTCCGCGAGGGAGTCGACCACCGCGACCACCGCGTCGAAGCCGCCGCCCGCGACGTTGTAGGCATACCGGTCGCCGGTGCCGTCGCCGTCCGGGAACGCGGCGGTGTCATGCGCCGGGAAGACAAGACGGCTGCGTATGGCGTATCCGGGATCGTCCACGGCCAGCACCGGGGACCGGGTGGTGGTGGAGTACCGCACCTCCGCGTCGGAGATACGCTCCAGCGCCTCGGCCAGCCGCAGTGGCGCGTACATCAGCTCCTCGAAACCGAGGACGAGGACGCGTTCGGCGCCGGCGAGCCGATCGGCCAGAGTGGTGGCCAGGGCGGGCAGCGCGGACTCCAGCCGGGCCCGGTGGGCCGGAGTGAAGCCATGACGGCCGCCGTCCGGGACTCCGGCCGGCCAGTCCAGCTCCACCCGCAGAACCGTCCCGACGCCCGTGCCTCCGCCCGCGCCCGCTTCGTGCGAAGCCTCGGCCGCCACGGCCCGTACCGCGCTCTCGTGTTCCGCGACCAGCGCGCGGCCCTTCTCCAGCACGCCGTCCGGCAGATGGACCGTCCCGGAGGCGAGCGTGATCAGATCCACGCGCGCGCCGATCCGTTCCGCGAAGTCCGCCAGCCGGCCTCGGTCGGCCGCCGAGCGCATGTCGACCAGGGCGACGATCACATACCAGCCGCGCGGATAGCGCTCATGGAGCGCGAGGATGGTGTTGAGGACGGTGTTCCCGGTGGAGAACTCGTCGTCCACGAGGACCAGCGGGCCGTCCGAGGCGAGCAGCGCGGGATCCTCCGGCAGCAGCAGATGCGAGGTGGCGTGCGAGTGCGACTCCTCGAAACCGCCCGCCCGCTCCACGCCCGGCACCGGCCGGCGCGTGGAGTGCAGATACGGCGCGTGCCGCACACCGTCCGCGACCGCGTGGCCGAGTCCGGTCGCGGTCTCCGCGTAGCCGAGGACGACGGCGCGCGCCACGTCCGCGCCGAGCAGTTCCCGTACCCGCGCGCCCAGTTGGACGCCGGTTCCGTATACGACCTCGGGTCGTTGCGGTACATGTTTGCCCAGCACATTCGAGACAAGGAGATGGGCCCGCTTGGGATTGCGGCGCAGCGCCAGTCCCAGCAGATCCCGTAGTCCCTCGCCGCCCGCGAGCCGCACTCCGAGCCGCTCGGCGACCCAGGTGCCCGACCAGACCATCTCGGCGTTCTCTTCCTTCCGTCCAGACGTCCCAGCCGGCTCTGCGGACGCCTCCGCAGAGCTCGCCACAGACCGTTCAGCGCCGCTCACTCGCCGAGACCGGCGGTGAGCAGCTCCACGAATCCGACATCCTCGCGCGCGACACCGAAGACCTCAGCGCGCTGAATGGTCCGCTCGGCCCAGGCGCGGTGGGGCTTCACCTCGTTCATCTTGTTCGTATACGCCGAGCGCAGCACTCCGCCTCCGTCGCGCTCCGGCCGGAGGATGTCCTGGGCGTCGCTGAACTCCTCATGGCTGACCACCGACAGCGCGTGGACGGGCGGCACATGGGAGGGATGGATACAGGTCTTGCCCAGCAGCCCGTTGGCCCGGTCGAGCTCGATCTCACGCAGCAGCCCGTCGAGATCGTGCTCGATCAGGGCCGTACGCAGCTCCTCCGCGCGGCCTTCGAGGAACGGGCTGCGCCGCAGCTGGGGCTTGAACATACGTTCCTGCAAGCGGAAGTACTCCCATACCGGGCCGGTGATCGTGAAGCCCGAGCCGTCCGCGCGGCCCAGCACATTGACCACATCCGCGATGACGCCCGCCACGATGCGTACGTCGTACGCGGTCATATCGGGCGATCGGCGCAGCCCGTACGCGGAGCAGAAGTCGGTGACGCCGAGTCGCAGCGCCAGCACGCGGTCGCGGTACTTGTCGACGACATTGGCGATCCCGGTGAGGGTCTCCGTCCTGGTCTCCAGATGCAGCAGCTCGGGCGATTCCAGCACCGGCATCGCGTAGAGCTGATGGCCGGTGGCACTCTCCGCCTCCGCGAGCGCCTCCAGAAAGGGCGTACCGCGCTCCTCGGTGAACTTCGGCAGTACAAATCCGGACAGCAGCCGGATCGAGGAGCCCATCCGCCGGGCCAGGTCCGGAATCTGTCCCGGCTCACGGACGCGGATGAAGAGCAGCGGTGTGGCCGCGCCACGCTCCTCAAGATCGGCGAACTGCAGGACCAGATTGGCCTCGGCCGACTCGACCTCGGCGTCATGGATGGAATCCTCCAGGCAGAGCACCATGGAGACGACTCCGCGCCTGGTCTGCTTCACCACGTCGTCGGCGAGCCGCGGCCGGGTGGCCGGGCAGTAGAGCGTGGCCCCGAGAGCAGCCGCCAGGAGACGGGCCGGAGAGCCCGCGGTGAACTCGCACGGCTCCTGATGGAACAGTCCCTCCCGGGCAGCGGGCGGGATATGCCCGAAATGACGCATGTGAATCCCCCGTACTGCCGATGTGGCCGGTTGGGCATGTGGCCGGTAATAGTACGTACGGACGGGTGTCAAGAGTTCCCACGGTTCATGAAATCCAGGTAACTCGTCCGCTTCGCGCCCATGTCCTTGGTGTAGTGGATGGATCGGGCCGCCCCCGCGTTGTCCGCACGGGTGACGGGAAGGCAGGATGACTGACATGACGCACGCGATGCTGAAGGGCTCGAACGTCCCCCTCGACGCCATGGCCGTACGAGCCGTGCTGCGGTGGTCCCCGGGTGCCGGGGTCCCCGATGTGGATGCCTCCGCCCTGCTGCTCGGGCCCGGCGGCCGGGTGCGTTCCGACGAGGACTTCGTCTTCTACAACCAGCCCCGGCATCCGTCCGGGCTGGTCCGGCGGCTGCCCAAGAAGCAGGTCGGCGAGGCGTTGACCGATACCGTCGAGGCCGATCTCGCGGCGCTCGACGCCTCCGTCGACCAGGTGGTGCTCGCGGCCTCCTCCGACGGCGCGAGTTTCCAGCATGTCAGCGATCTGCGGATCCTGCTCTACGACGCGGGCTCGGCCGACGGCGAGCCGCTGGCCGTCTTCGACGTACGGCCGGAGACCGGCGAGGAGACCGCGATCATCTGCGGTGAGCTGTACCGGCGCGGGGAGGGCTGGAAATTCCGCGCGGTGGGCCAGGGATATCCGACCGGTCTGGTCGGTCTGGCCACCGCGTTCGGCATCTCGGTGGACGAGACGGAGGAGTCCGCCGACGAGCCGTCGCCCGCTCCCGCCCAGGCCGCCGAT
>NZ_FMDK01000049.1 GCF_900091995.1 Streptomyces sp. MnatMP-M17 | reverse complement strand
CGGCTGATGTCACTGCGGGCACGCGAGCCCAGCAAGATCCAAACGAGAGGCCCTAGGCGCTGGCTACAGTGATGGCCCGGCCGCAGAGTAAGGACGTTGACATGGAGAGAGCTCGGTGACCGGCGCGAAAGTCCCTCGGGCGGCGCTTCTGGTGGCGCTGCCCGGCGGCGCCCTTGTCGCCCTGTGTCTGCTGTCCATCGCCTTCGGCGCTCTGAGCGTTCCTCTGGACCAGGTGGTGTCGACTCTCTTCGGCAATCCGCCGAACTCCCGGATCGACAGTGTCATCTGGTCCGTCCGTCTGCCGCGTACCGCGCTGGGACTGGCGGCGGGAGCGGCCCTCGGGCTGTCCGGCTGTCTGATGCAGGCCCTGACACGCAATCCGCTGGCCGATCCGGGTGTGCTCGGCGTCAGCGCGGGCGCGGCCTTCGCCATCGCGGTCTCCGTCGGTGTGTTCAGACTGAGCACCGTCTACGGATATATCTGGTTCGCCTTCGCCGGTGCGCTGTTCGCGAGTGTTCTGGTGTATCTGCTGGGCGGACTCGGCCGGTCCGGTACGACTCCGGTGAAGCTGGCGCTGGCCGGCGTCGCCATCACCTCGCTGCTCTCCTCGCTCACCAGCGCCATCGTTCTCACCGATCCGGACGCCCTGAACCGGTTCCGCTTCTGGGAGGCCGGCTCGCTGGCCAACCAGAACGGCGAGAGCCTCGTCCAGGTGCTGCCGTTCCTCGCCGTCGGTGCCGTACTCGCCCTGTCGATGGCTCCCACGCTCAACAGCCTTGCCCTGGGCGACGATGTGGCGGCCTCGCTGGGAACGCGGCTCGGTCTGATCCGGGTGGTGGGAGTGCTCGCCGTCACTCTGCTCACCGGCGGAGCGGTGGCCGTCATCGGACCCGTGGTTTTCGTCGGACTCGTCGTTCCGCACATCGCGCGGATCCTCACCCAGGCGGCCGGGATCGGCCCCGACCACCGCTGGCTCCTTCCGTTGTCTGCCGTGCTCGCGCCGTGTCTGCTGCTGCTCGCCGATATCGCCGGACGCCTCGTCGCACGGCCGGTCGAGATCCAGGCCGGTGTCCTCGTCGCCTTCATAGGCGGCCCGTTCTTCATCGCGATGGTCCGCCGCCGCCGACTCGCGGAGCTCTGAACATGACCGGTCCGCTGTCCTCCCGTACCACCCGAACTGCCCCGCGCCTCCCCGCCCGTATCGCGTTCCGGCTGGCGCGCCCGCCGGTCTCCGGTGTGCTACGGCCCCGGCTGGTCGTCGTCGGCGTCTGTCTGGCGCTCGCCGGCTTCCTGGTGTTCTGTCTCGGCATCTCCGTGGGCGAGGTCCCGATCGGACTGACTGAGGTGATGCGGTCCCTGGTCGGAGCGGGCGATCCGGGCACCGGTCTCATCGTTCACGAGCTGCGACTGCCGAGGGCGATGACCGGGCTGCTCGTCGGTATCGCCTTCGGAGTCTCCGGCGCCCTCTTCCAGACGATGACGCTCAATCCGCTCGCCAGCCCGGACATGATCGGTATCACGCAAGGTGCCGGCACCGCGGTGGTGGCCGGTGTCGTCCTCGGCCGGGACGCGGGCCTGAGCACCCAATCGCTGGGCCTGTTCGGCGCGTTGACCACCGCGCTGCTGGTGTACGTCCTGGCCTGGAAGCGCGGTACGACCGGCTACCGGATCGTGCTCGTCGGCATCGGCGTCTCCTGGGTCTGCACCAGTCTCACGGACTATCTGATGGCGTACGGCGGGCAGTTCGAGGCACAGGCATCGCTCGGCTGGCTCGTCGGCAACCTCAACGGGCGCGACTGGAACGCCGTCGAGCCGCTGGCGATCGCGCTGGCCGTGCTCGTACCGGTCGCGCTGCTGCTCGGGCGCTGGATGCGGACGCTCCAGCTCGGCGACGATGTGGCGAAGGGCCTCGGGACGCCCGTGCAGGCGGTCCGGCTGGCCACTCTGCTCACGGGCGTCGGACTGATCGCGTTCGGCACGGCCGCGGCGGGACCGGTCGCCTTTGTGGCGCTCGCCGCGCCTCAGGTCGCCCAGCGGCTGGCCCGTACCGCCTGGCCTCCACCGGTCGCCGCCGGGCTGACCGGCGCTCTGATGGTGCTGTCCGCCGATCTGCTCGCGCGCGAGGTGATCCCGGACACCGAACTCCCGGTCGGCGTCGTCACCGGAGTGCTCGGCGCTCCGGTCCTGCTCTGGCTGCTCGTCCGTGCCAACCGCGTCGGCTCAGGAGGCTGAACCCGTGTCATCGAAACCTGTGCATCACACCGGCCCGGATCTGCGGGCCGAGGGCCTGCGGCTGGCATACGACAGCCGTGTGGTGGTCGACGGCCTCGATGTGGCGATCCCACCGGGACGGATCACCGCGATCGTCGGGGCCAACGCGTGCGGGAAGTCCACACTGCTGCGGGCGCTCGCCCGGCTGCTGTCGCCGCGCGCCGGTTCCGTACAACTGGACGGCCACGCCCTGCACTCCATCCCGACGCGGGAGCTGGCCCAGCGGCTCGGCATACTGCCGCAGAGCCCGGTCGCACCGGAAGGGCTGACGGTCGTCGACCTGGTCGGCCGCGGCCGTTCACCGCACCAGACCTGGTGGCGGCAGTGGTCGAGGAGCGACGAGCAGGCCGTCCACGACGCGCTGCGCGCCACCGCCATGACGGACCTCGCCGACCGCCCGGTGGACGAACTCTCCGGCGGCCAGCGGCAGCGCGCGTGGATCGCGATGGCGGTCGCCCAGGGAACGCCCGTACTGCTGCTGGACGAGCCGACGACCTATCTCGACCTGGCACACCAGATCGATGTGCTGGATCTGATCAAGGACCTCAACCGGCACGAGAAGCGCACGGTCGTCATGGTGCTGCACGATCTCAACCAGGCGTGCCGTTACGCCGACCATGTCATCGCGATGAAGGCGGGCGCGATCGCGGCGGAGGGCGCTCCGGCCGAGGTGATCACGGCTCAGACGGTCGAGGACGTCTTCGGTCTGCGCTGTCAGGTGGCCACCGATCCCGTCAGCGGAACGCCGATGATCATCCCGGTGAGCCGCCACCACGACACACCGGACCGGCCGGCCGCCGACGCACCGGCCGCCGATACACCGGACCGGCCGGCCGCCCCCGCGC
>NZ_FMDK01000268.1 GCF_900091995.1 Streptomyces sp. MnatMP-M17 | reverse complement strand
GCTGCCGTCCTGCCGCCGAGCCGGAGCAGCCCGTAGCCGCCGGTGTCGGGGCCCGCGGAGACGAAGTCCCAGCCGAACAGTCCGTTGTAGAAGGCGGTGGCGCCCTCGATGTCGGGAGTGCTGAGCTCGACCCAGATCGGGGATCCTGGGGCATAAGGACTGGTGAGCATGGTGCGCTCCTTCATGGGATCCCGCCGCTCTCCCCCCGAGTCTGCCCCGGCCGGCCGCGCGCCGCATGCAGTGTCCCGCCGGTCGGCGGCAGGAGACGGGTAGGCAGGAGACGGGTAGGAGAGCGGCGGGACAGTGCACGACCGTGCGTTCAGTAGAGTGGAGAGATGAGCACATCCATGGGCGGACGGACTGCCGGGCGTACGGCGGAACGCGTGGACGGGCGAGCGGACGGACGTGTGGACAGACGTGTCGAGCGCGGCAATCAGACCCGGCGGCTGGTGCTCGACCGGACGATGGACATCGCGTCGGTGGAAGGGCTGGAAGGGCTCTCCCTCGGCCGTATCGCCACCGAGCTGAAGCTGAGCAAGAGCGGTGTCTTCGCGCTCTTCGGCTCCAAGGAGGAGCTCCAGCTCGCGACGGTCCGCGCGGCCGTCGACGTCTACAGCGAGCGTGTCGTCCGGCCGACGCGTGAGCTGCCTCCCGGCACCGCCCGGGTATGGGCGCTGTGCAGCAACTGGCTGGCGTACTCGGCGGACCGTGTCTTCGCCGGCGGCTGCTTCTTCTACGCCGTCTCCGCGGAGTTCGACGCGCGCGGCGGACCGGTGCACGACGCGATCGCCACGGCCTGCGACGACTGGGTCGGCTATATGGAACGTACGGTCGACAAGGCGCGGCAGGCGGGCGGCTTCGTCGCGGAACTGGACGTACCGCAGCTCGCCTTCGAGATCATCGCGCTGATGGAGTCGGCCAACGCGCAGTCGGTGCTGCATGGCGACGAGGTCGCGTACGAGCGGGCCGGCCGGGGCATTCTGTACCGTCTGCGCGCCGCGGCGACCGATCCGGACAGTCTGCCGGAGCTCCCTGAACTCACCGGCGCACGAACCGTACGGGCTGTACGAGCCGTACGAGCCCAGATGCCGGTGCGGGCCTCAGAGAACAGCTGAGCCGGAGCGCGGACCGGTGACGGGCCCGTCGGACACGGACCGTGGCTGCGGCTGATCCCGACCACCCGGCGCGCCTCGACACCGTCGCGCAGCGCGAAGAAGGTCGCGAGCACACCGAAGGAGTGCGCGACGACGGCTTCGAACCGGCCGTACTGCGCGTGCAACTGCCCTAGGGCCTCACGGAGTTCACGGATCGTCACGCCTCGTCCCGACGAGTCGCCATGTCCCGGAGCGTCGAAGGAGACCGGGCTGTAGCCCAGTTCGCGCAGCGCGGTGACGAAGTGCGAGAACCGCGAGGCGCGCGAGGACCAGCCGTGTACGAGCAGCACCGGCCGCGTGCCGTCGCCCCAGCCGTAGGTGACAACGGACGTGCCGTGGACGGTGATCCGTCCGGTGCGGGCGGCGGCGAGCACCTCGCGCTCGTCCGGGCGCGGTCTGCTGCGGCCCGCCGGGCGGCGGAAGACGGCGAAGGCGGCGCGTCCGGCCAGCCTCGGAGCGAGATACGAGGTGGTGTTGAGGGCGGTGCGAAGGAGCGCAGCCATGGGTGCCATTGCCCGAATCTCCTTGGTCGGCCGGCCGAAAATGCTAGCACGACCGTTCGTTTAGTTTTGGACGATTTCCGTCGCGCTCTCCGCCGACCGACGGCCGACCGACGGCCCCTGCCGGGCGTGGGAGCATATGACCCGGTCCGGACGCGGCCGTTCGGACCGGTCGAGTCGGGCAGATGTCGAGTGGGGCAGATGGAGAGGCGCCATGAAAGGTGCGGGTGTCGCGCCGGGACATGATCCGGTGCCCGCGGGCAGAAGAGCGAGGGCCGCGCTCGGCGCGGCGGAGCGGCTGCTGGACACCGCGCGCCGGCTGCTCGACGATCACACCCGCGCCGTCACCGCCATACGGGAGGCCTTCACTCCGCTCCAACAGGAGCTGATGGAAACCGAGTTGAAGGCGATCTCGGTCTCCCGGCTACGGGATGTCACCGCGGGCAGGCTACGGCTCGGCGCCCTCGAACAGGCGGGATTCACCTCCGTGCACGAGGTGTACGAGGCGGGCCGGCACGCCCTGCGCCGGGTGCCA
>NZ_FMDK01000949.1 GCF_900091995.1 Streptomyces sp. MnatMP-M17 | reverse complement strand
CCCCCCCCCCGCCCGCCGCGATTCCCGCCAGGCCCGCCACCGCCGCGCACGCGAGAGCGACCGCACGCCACTCGGCCTGGCGGCGCCGGGCCACGAAGAGTCCCAGAGCCGCCGCCGCGAGCAGCAGCGCGCCCGGCCGCAGCGCCACCAGAGGTGTCCACGCCGATACGGACAGTTCCCCGGCCACCAGCAGCGCTCCGCTCGCGGTCGTCCCGGCGGCGACGCCCGCGAAGCCCCGTACCGTACGGGATCCCGTACGCAGCGCGAGCGCGGTGTCCAGCGCCGCCGTCACCAGCAGGGCCCAGGCGACCGTCAGCGGAGTGGAGCCGGTGGCCAGCGCCCAGAGCGTCAGCGGGAGTTGGGCCGTCAGCACGGCCGCGGGCAGCGGACCGCGCAGGGCGCCGAGAGCCGTCCCGTATCCGGCCCAGAGCACGGCGAGCACGGCGGTGGCGGCGGCCGTGTAACCGAGACCGTCCGTGCCCGGCAGCGCCACGCGGTACAGCGCGTACGCGTCGAGGACTGTCAGCACCGGCCCCAGCGCGGCCACCGCCTCCGCGGTCGAGCGCAGACCGCGGCGCAGCAGCGACACGGGCACCGCGAGCGTCAGAACGGTCACTCCGGTCAGTACCGCCGCACGGCCGCCGATGCCCAGATGGCCCCAGCTCACCAGAGTGAAAGCGATCGCGGCGATCGCCAGCAGGACTCCGCCGAGCATGAGCAGCACATTCTGCGCACTCGGCGGCGGAGAGCTCGGCCGGAAGGCCTGAGGCGAGGCCTGAGGTGTCGAGGGGGCCGTGGGACGTACGGGCTGCGCCGGTGGACTCAGCAGATACGCCCGGCGCGCCAGCAACTGGCCTCTGCGTGCGTCGAGTCGGACCAGCTCCTGGTCGATGATCGCCAGCTCCTGGGCGGGCGGCGGCACATTCTTCATATGAGCGAGTGTGGTCCGCGCCACACGCCGTGCCATGGGCTCCCGTACTCAGATACGGAGGTGAGTACCGGGCATTCGGTTTGAAGGACACCCGCGAGGACCTGTATGGTTCAGTGCGTTCCCGGGCGATTAGCTCAGTGGGAGAGCGCTTCGTTCACACCGAAGAGGTCACTGGTTCGA
>NZ_FMDK01000217.1 GCF_900091995.1 Streptomyces sp. MnatMP-M17 | reverse complement strand
GAGGGATCGAGCCCTTGGGGCTGCCGGTAGTCGTGCGGCTGCTGCGGGCGGACGGTGGCGTACGGATCGTGCTCCTGGTAGCCGCCGAGACGGGGCTGCTGCCAGGACAGGTCCTCCTGGGTACGCGGCCACGCACCGGGATCGGGGCGCTGCTGCTGGTAGTCCGGGTAGGCCGGGCGTACCGACGGCATGCCGTCGTCCGACGGGCGGTGCCCGTAGCTGTCGTATGTATCGCTCTGCCGCTGCTCGTCGTGCGGCGGGCCCTGGTAGCGGTGCTGCTGAGGCACGGCCGGAGCAGGCGGTGTGGGCTCGGCCGCCGAGTCGTCGACGGTGATGGCGATCCGGATGGGCCGGCCGCACTCATGGCTCAGGGTCTCGCTGATGAGAGGAGCGAGCCGTCCTTCCAGGACGCGCTTTCCCCACTCGTTGGGGACGGCGAGCAGGGCGGTGTCGGCCACGAGGGCGAGAGGCTGGCAGCGCTCGATCCACTGCTTGTCCTTGGGCTCGACGCCCTGCTGGCCCTCCCTGAGGAGCTGCTCCAGCACTCGTGGCCACACTGCGGCAAGATCGGCAGGTACATCAGCCACAAGGCACGCTCTCTCGCAGGTCCCACGAATGTGTGGTTCTCGGGACGGGATGGGAAGACCGGCAGGAAACGAAGCCGGAGTTCAGCCACGGTAGTCACGGCGACCCACGCGGTTCAAGTTGTTGTCCACAGCCTGTGCACAATGGCGCCCGGCACAGAGCTGGTTTGACCGGATGGCGTAGCCGCGCGTACCGTGACCAGGTCGAGTTGTCGATGGCTGCTGCCGCCTGCCTCCGATGGGCAAAGATCACGATCTGTGGTTGTGAAGCGGTGCACTCGGGCGTAAACGCGAGCTACTCGTGGGCGCACGGTGACAGCCAGGCGATGTCCCGCCATCCCACACATCATCTCTGGAGCCCCCGAGTGAGCAAGCGCACCTTCCAGCCGAACAACCGTCGTCGCGCCAAGACCCACGGCTTCCGGCTGCGGATGCGTACCCGTGCCGGCCGCGCGATTCTCGCGAACCGCCGTGGCAAGGGTCGCGCCCGTCTGTCCGCCTGATCGCCGTCAGGTCATGACGTGCTGCCTACCGAGAATCGGCTGAGGCGGCGCGAGGAGTTCGCGGCCGCGGTTCGCCGAGGTCGCCGGGCCGGACGCCCGCTTCTTGTCGTCCATCTACGCAGCGGTGCAATGGACCCGCACGCGCCTGGGGAGAGCGCCTCCCCGACGCGTGCGGGTTTCGTCGTAAGCAAGGCCGTGGGCGGTGCCGTCGTACGTAACCAGGTGAAGCGCAGACTTCGTCATCTGATACGTGAACGACTGCCCGAGCTGCCCCCCGGTAGCCTGGTTGTCGTACGGGCGCTGCCCGGAGCGGGTGACGCCGATCATGCACAACTGGCCCGAGACCTGGATGCCGCTCTCCGGCGGCTGCTGGGAGGGGGCACGCGATGAAATACCCGCTGCTGGCTCTTATCAAGCTGTATCAGTGGACGATCAGCCCGCTGCTGGGGCCCGTCTGCCGGTACTACCCGTCGTGTTCGCACTACGGATATACGGCCATCGACCGGCATGGCGCGGTGAAGGGCACGGCGCTGACCGCTTGGCGCATCCTGCGGTGCAATCCGTGGTCGCCGGGCGGTGTGGACCATGTCCCACCGCGTAAACGTCCACGGTGGCACGAACTGCTGCGCAATGCGTGGCGCGGCAGTAAGGGCGGGCACTCCGCCGCTGGCGTGCCTTCCGGGGGACCGGCCCCCGAAACTCCCAGTCCAGCCGCAGAGACCTCGTCCAAAGCTCAAGGAGCCTGATTAGTGGACACGATTGCCAGTTTTTTCAGTTTTATCACCACACCTGTTTCATGGGTCATTGTCCAGTTCCACGCGCTGTACGGGACGATCTTCGGCCCTGACACCGGCTGGGCCTGGGGACTGTCCATCGTGTCCCTGGTGGTGCTGATCCGGATCTGTCTGATTCCGCTCTTTGTGAAGCAGATCAAGTCGACCCGGAATATGCAGGTGCTCCAGCCCAAGATGAAAGCGATCCAGGAGCGCTACAAAAACGACAAACAGCGTCAGTCCGAAGAGATGATGAAGCTGTACAAGGAGACGGGCACCAATCCGCTCTCCTCATGTCTTCCCATCCTGGCGCAGTCACCGTTCTTCTTCGCCCTGTACCACGTGCTCTCCAGCATCGCGAGCGGCAAGACGATCGGTGTCATCAACCAGTCGCTGCTGGACAGCGCGCGTCAGGCGCATATCTTCGGCGCCCCGCTGGCCGCCAAGTTCACCGACAGCAGTGACAAGGTCGCGTCCCTGAGCGCCTCGCTGACCGATGTACGTGTGGTCACCGCGATCATGATCGTTCTGATGTCGGCCTCGCAGTTCTACACCCAGCGCCAGCTGATGACCAAGAACGTCGACCTGACGGTCAAGACGCCGTACATGCAGCAGCAGAAGATGCTCATGTACATCTTCCCGCTGATCTTCGCCGTCACCGGTATCAACTTCCCGGTCGGTGTGCTCGTCTACTGGCTGACCACCAACGTGTGGACCATGGGCCAGCAGATGTATGTGATCAACCAGAACCCGACGCCGGGCAGCAAGGCGCAGGACCAGTACCTCCAGCGGCTGCTCAAGAGCATCACCGCCCACAGCGAGGTCCGGTCCCGTCGTAAGCGCAATATCGTCAAGGCGATCGTGGCCAAGGGGCCCGACCGCAACGACAACGAGCGCAAGTTTGTGACGGGCCTGGCCAAGGTGGGGCTGGCCGCCCAGGCCGACGGCACGGTGATCAGGAGTGAGACCGCCTCCGCCGAGGCCGAGTCCGGCGGTGCGGCGAGGAGGCAGCAGCCGAAGCGCCAGACCAAGGCGCAGCGGCAGGCCGCCGCCGCTGCCCATCCGGGTACGGAGAAGCCGGCCGAGGCCAAGGACTCCGAGGCCGCCGACGACATGGCGAAGACCTCGTTGCAGAAGAAGGACGAGCCGCAGGACACCAAGTCCAAGCCGACGGGCAAGCCCACCGCCGGTTCCGCACGCCAAGCCAAGTCGGGGCAGCGTAAGGGCCCGCAGCGGCCCAAGCACCCGTCCAAGAAGTAAGAAGGAGTCCATCCGTGACGGAAGGCACCATCTCCGCCGCCGAGGGGGGCGACACCCTGACCCGCCTGGAGCAGGAAGGGGAGATCGCGGCCGACTACCTCGAAGGTCTGCTCGATATCGCTGATCTCGACGGCGACATCGATATGGACGTCGAGGCCGACCGGGCCGCGGTCTCGATCATCAGTGACTCGGGCGGCCGGGATCTGCAGAAGCTGGTGGGACGCGACGGTGAAGTGCTGGAGGCACTTCAGGAGCTGACACGGCTCGCGGTCCACCGGGAGACCGGGGACCGCAGCCGGCTGATGCTGGATATCGCGGGCTTCCGGGCCAAGAAGCGCACCGAGCTGGCCGAGCTGGGTGCCAAGGCCGCGGACGAGGTGAAGAGCACCGGTGAGCCGGTGAAGCTGAACCCCATGACACCCTTCGAGCGGAAGGTTGTGCATGACGCGGTCGCCGCCGCGGGTCTGCGCAGCGAGTCCGAGGGCGAGGAGCCCCAGCGCTTCGTCGTGGTGCTCCCGGCCTGACCGGTCCATCGCTTTCCGGCCCCGTCTGTTCCGCAGGCGGGGCCGATTTTTGCCAGCCCTGATAGTCAGCCACCGCTCGGTGGTTCGGTATGGAAGGACGGTTCCCGTGACGGAAGCAGCAGAGCTTCCCCCTGCACCGGACGCGGCGCGTGCTGTCTTCGGTGAGTTCTTTCCCGAGGCTGTCCGCTACGCGGAGCTGCTGGCGGACGCGGGGGTCAAGCGCGGTCTGATCGGTCCACGCGAGGTACCACGGCTGTGGGAGCGGCATCTGCTGAACTGCGCGGTGCTCTCCGAGGTGGTGCCCGAGGGCGTAATGGTCTGCGACGTCGGTTCGGGGGCCGGGCTTCCCGGGATTCCGCTGGCGCTGGTACGGCCGGATCTGAAGATCACGCTGCTGGAGCCGCTGCTGCGGCGGACCAACTTTCTCCAGGAAGTGGTCGAGCTGCTGGGCCTGGACCATGTCACGGTGGTGCGTGGCCGTGCCGAGGAGGTCCTCGGCACACTCCAGCCGGTGCATGTGGTGACCGCGCGTGCGGTGGCTCCGCTGGACCGTCTGGCGGGCTGGGGCGTGCCGCTGCTGCGTCCGTACGGCGAGATGCTGGCACTTAAGGGCGACACGGCCGAGGAGGAGATCAAGGGGGCTCGCGCGGCGCTGAGCAAGCTCGGTGTCCTGGAGACCTCGGTGCTCCAGGTCGGAGAAGGTATCGTCGACCCGCTGGCCACCGTGGTGCGGGTTGAGGTCGGGGAGAGTCCCGGTGGAGTGAGGTTCGCCACGAAGCGGGCCAAGGCCGCGCGAGCGGGCCGTGCGCGGCGACGCCGCTGAGCCGTACCGGCCTACGCCGCCTACCGGTGGTGCTCCATACAAGCTGCCCTGCCTATGCAGTGCGGAGTGTCGTGACGATCTAGACCTGCGGCGCGTGCATCGTGTTTCACGTGAAACGTCGCTCACTGCTACAAGGAATCATCGACCGTGGCCGCGCGGCTTCCACACCACGCGGCCGAAAGCCCCTCGTAAGGGGCACGGGGTTGTCCACAGATGTGGATTCATCCACAGAACCACGGGCCTCGCTGGTTCACGACCCCGAAAGCATGGCAGGCTCTCTTCATTGCGAGTCTGAAGTCGAGGAGAGTGAATCCTTGCGGTCCGACGCCAACATCGCGGGACCGATGACCGATCCGGTCCCCGGTCCCCGCACCGAGTCGGTGGGGGAGGATGTTTCACGTGAAACACCGCCCCCGATGGACGACACCCCCATTGGTCGCGCTGCCCAACTGGCGGTCGAGGCATTGGGCCGAGCCGGCGAGGGTCTGCCCCGTCCTGAGCAGACGCGTGTCATGGTCGTTGCCAATCAGAAGGGCGGAGTGGGGAAGACCACCACCACGGTCAACCTTGCCGCCTCGCTTGCGCTCCATGGCGCGCGCGTGCTGGTGATCGACCTCGATCCCCAGGGCAACGCCTCCACGGCGCTCGGTATCGACCATCATGCCGAAGTCCCCTCGATCTATGACGTCCTGGTGGAGAGCAAGCCACTCTCCGAGGTGGTCCAGCCCGTCCCGGACGTCGAAGGCCTCTTCTGTGCCCCCGCCACCATCGATCTCGCCGGTGCGGAGATTGAACTGGTGTCGCTGGTGGCACGGGAGAGCCGGCTTCAGCGGGCGATCGAGGCATATGAGCAGCCGTTGGATTACATCCTGATCGACTGCCCGCCCTCACTCGGCCTGCTGACCGTCAATGCGATGGTCGCCGGTGCGGAGGTGCTGATCCCCATCCAGTGCGAGTACTACGCGCTGGAAGGGCTGGGGCAGCTCCTGAGGAATGTCGATCTGGTGCGGGGACATCTCAATCCCGCGCTGCATGTGTCGACGATCCTGCTCACCATGTATGACGGCCGGACTCGGCTCGCCTCGCAGGTGGCGGAAGAGGTACGGAGTCACTTCGGCAACGAGGTGCTGCGGACGAGCATCCCTCGGTCCGTACGTATCTCGGAGGCACCGAGCTATGGCCAGACGGTGCTGACGTACGATCCAGGATCCAGTGGATCCCTGTCCTATCTCGAAGCCGCCCGCGAAATCGCACTCAGGGGGGTCGGGGTGCACTATGACGCCCAGCAGGCCCATGTGGGCAGCCAGAACAGTCAGCAGAGTATGTCGGAGGGGATCCAGTGAGCGAGCGACGTAGAGGATTGGGGCGTGGGCTCGGTGCGCTGATCCCTGCCGCTCCGCAGGAGTTGCAGGTGCCCGCTCCAGGAGTGGCCCCGGCGGCTCCCGGAGCGGCTCCGGTACTGACGGCGGACCGTGGTGTGGCCGCTGCGAAGGTGACCTCGCTGCCACAGGCCGCCATGGCACCGGACGCCGAGACGGTCACACACGAGTCGGAGGCGGTGCCCGAGCCGGCGGCGACCGCCGGGGCGCACTTCGCCGAGGTACCGATCGGCTCCATCACACCGAATCCTCGTCAGCCGCGTGAGGTGTTCGACGAGGACGCCCTGGCCGAGCTGGTGACCTCCATCAAAGAGGTGGGGCTCCTCCAGCCCGTGGTCGTACGGCAGGTGGGCCCGGAGCGCTATGAGCTCATCATGGGTGAGCGGCGCTGGCGGGCCTGCCGGGAGGCCGGTCTGGAGCGTATTCCGGCGATCGTCCGTGCGACGGACGACGAGAAGCTGTTGCTCGACGCGCTGCTGGAGAATCTCCACCGTGCCCAGCTCAATCCGCTGGAAGAGGCCGCGGCGTACGACCAGTTGCTCAAGGACTTCAACTGCACGCATGACCAGCTCGCCGACCGGATCGGCCGCTCCCGTCCGCAGGTCTCCAATACGCTGCGACTGCTCCGGCTCTCTCCCCCGGTACAACGCAGGGTCGCGGCCGGAGTGCTGTCGGCCGGTCATGCGCGGGCCCTTCTGTCGGTGGACGACTCCGAGGAGCAGGACCGGCTGGCGCATCGCATCGTGGCCGAAGGGCTCTCGGTGCGTGCGGTGGAGGAGATCGTGACTCTGATGGGCTCGCGTCCGCAGAGCACGCCCAAGGCAAAGGGACCGAGGGCCGGTGCCCGGCTGTCGCCGGCGCTGACCGATCTGGCCTCACGTCTCTCGGACCGCTTCGAGACCCGGGTGAAGGTCGACCTGGGCCAGAAGAAGGGAAAGATCGTTGTCGAGTTCGCCTCGATGGACGATCTGGAACGGATTCTCGGCACTCTCGCTCCCGGCGAGGGACGCGTCCTGGACAAGGGACTCTCCGGTGATACCGGGGAGGACGACGACGAGAGCTGAGGTTCTCGCGCTGCCATCGGGCGGGCTGTGTTCCATGCTTACCGGAACACAGCCCGCCCTTTGCTGTCCCTCGGTGTGCCAGGTGGCTCTGGGTGGATACGATGCGTTCTGGTATGGCGCATCCACCTTGATCACCTCAGAAGGAGAACGAGGGCCATGCGATCGGTGAGCCGCAGTCAACTGGTGTCAGCAGGACTGAGTCTTGGAGTGATCGGCGGCTTTGTCGGTGGCCTGCTTCGGGAACGGAGTGCGCTGACAACCGCCCGTGGCGCGGCAGGCGAAGGAAGTGGAGAACAGCCTTCATGGGGCGTCGGCTCGTACCGCTCACGCTGGACAACCTTCCGGATCTCCCCAAGCGCTGTCGTGCGTGTGTCTTCTGGGAGCTCGATCCGGTCAGTGGGGAAGCCGCGGTGAGAGCCGGCAGATCCGAGGTGGAGAAGGAAGCCTGGATCTCGGCCGTCCTGCTGGAGTGGGGATCCTGCGGCCGTGTGGTCTATGTGGACGATCTGCCGGTGGGCTTTGTGCTCTACGCACCCCCGGCGTATGTGCCGCGCTCGATGGCCTTTCCGACGAGCCCTGTCTCTCCGGACGCGGCCCAGCTCATGACCGCCTGGATCAAGCCGGGCTATCAGGGACAGGGGCTCGGGCGGGTGATGGTGCAGACCGTGGCCAAAGATCTGCTGCGGCGGGAGTTCAAGGCGATCGAGGCGTTCGGTGATGCCCGCTGGAAGGAGCCGGCCTGTGTACTGCCCGCGGATCATCTGCTGGCGGTGGGCTTCAAGACCGTACGGCCCCATCCACGGCATCCACGGCTGAGGCTGGAGCTGCGGACGACGCTCTCCTGGAAAGAGGATGTGGAGCTGGCGCTGGACCGGCTGCTGGGCGCCGTGAAGAAGGAACCGGCGCTCCGGCCGCTCTGAGTGCTCCGAAGCGGAACAGAAACGGGCTCGTTCCCCCGGCCGGGGGAACGAGCCCGTTTCACGTGAAACATTGGGGCCGACTGTCGCTGGTGCCGCGCACCGACTACTCGCCGATGAAGCTCTCCAGGTCGCGCATCAGCGCGGCCTTGGGCTTGGCACCGACGATGGTCTTGGCGACCTCGCCGTTCTGGTAGACATTCAGCGTCGGGATGGACATGACGCCGTACTTGGCTGCGGTGGCCGGGTTGTCGTCGATGTTGAGCTTGACGATCTCGATCTTGTCGCCGTGCTCGGCCGCAATGGCTTCGAGCGACGGGGCGATCTGGCGGCAAGGTCCGCACCAGGCGGCCCAGAAGTCCACCAGTACGGGCTTGTCGCTCTTGAGGACATCCTGCTCGAACGACTCGTCGGTCACATGCTTCAGGTCGCCGGCCACGGCGGCCTCCTTAGGTCTATGAGGTGTGGGTCGGTACAGAGGTTCAGACGGTGGCGGTCTTCTCCGGCTCGGCGTGCTCGCTGTCGCTCAGCGCGGCGAGGAAGCGCTCGGCGTCGAGAGCCGCGGAGCAGCCGGTACCCGCAGCGGTGATCGCCTGGCGGTAGGTGTGGTCCACGACATCACCGGCACCGAAGACACCGGACAGATTGGTCCGTGTCGACGGAGCGTCGACGGTGAGGTAGCCCTCGCTGTCCAGATCGAGCTGGCCCTTGAACAGCTCGGTCCGCGGGTCATGGCCCACCGCGATGAACAGACCGGTCACCGGGAGAGCCGAGAGCTCACCGGTCTTGGTGTTGCGGAGGGTCAGTCCGGAGAGCTTCTGATCGCCGTGGATCTCCGCGACCTCGCTGTCCCAGGCGAACTTGATCTTCGGGTCGGAGAAGGCGCGGTCCTGCATGGCCTTGGAGGCACGCAGCGTGTTCCGGCGGTGGACGATCGTGACGGACTTGGCGAAGCGCGAAAGGAAGGTGGCTTCCTCCATCGCGGTGTCGCCACCGCCCACCACGGCGATGTCCTGTTCCTTGAAGAAGAAGCCGTCACAGGTGGCACACCAGGAGACACCGCGACCGGAGAGAGTGTCCTCGTTGGCCAGGCCGAGCTTGCGGTGCTGGGAGCCGGTCGTGACGATCACGGCCTTCGCCCGGTGTACCGTGCCCGCCGTGTCGGTGACCGTCTTGATGTCACCGGCGAGGTCGACGGAGATGACATCGTCCGGGACGAGCTCGGCGCCGAAGCGCTCCGCCTGTGCCCGCATGTTGTCCATCAGGTCCGGGCCCATGATGCCGTCGCGGAACCCCGGGAAGTTCTCCACATCGGTGGTGTTCATCAGCGCACCACCGGCGGTGACGGCGCCCTCGAAGACCAGCGGCTTCAGCGATGCACGCGCGGTGTACAGCGCGGCCGTATAGCCGGCGGGCCCGGAGCCGATAATGATCACATTACGGACGTCGCTCACGGGATTCTTCCTCGTCTCTGCAGACTGCCTACTGGGGCCGGATCAACGACTATCACCCCATCCAACGGATCCTACGGGTCCCGCATTCCCGAGGCTCCCCGTGGCACCGCAGGTGTCGTCAGCGGCGCGGGTAGGCGTGTGTCAGTAGAACTTTGCCCTTGGCCGAGGAACGGTTGTCCACGCAGGTGGCATCGACCACATACGCCTGGATCTGGCTGCTGTCGGTGGAGTGGGACAGAACGACGAGATAGGCCCGGCTGCCCTGATACATGCCCTGCTGGGCGGCGAGGACGGGCTCGGTACGTCCGATGCCCTGCTCGATACAGGGCGGCACCTCGGGCGTGGGCCGAAGCAGAGGTGCGTTCGAGCCGCTCCGCTCACGCGGAGGGACATCCTGCCCGGTGCCCGGCTCCTTGGTCTCCGCATCCGCTGCCGGGCCGGAGGCCAGCAGCGCGTCCACGCTGCTCTGGAGCCGGTCCTCGGTGAACTCTTCACCGTCGCTCTTCGTGGAACTGAGTGCCGAGCCGGTCTGAGCGTCGATGTCGGCGGTGCTCGAATTGAGCGACTGAAGCAGCAGAACACTCACACCCACGGCGGCTGTGCCGAAGACAGCCCCCAGAACGGCGGTACGGCGGCGACGTCGGCTTTGAGCGGTGCGACCGGGGCCCGTGGCCGCCCTCGGCCGACCGGCCGGGCGGCCTGCCCGTACGGCCTCGGCCGACGAGGCGTCCACCGACGACACGTCCGGCGCCGAGGCCTCTGCCGATACGGAGGCGTCCGACTCGGCGGGCGCCTCGGAAGGGCGCGATGTTTCACGTGAAACATGCGCGGTCTCGTCGGGCGCGGTCGCGTTCAGGAGCGCCTCTGCCGCCAGTGCGGCATCGATGCGCTCAGCGACATCGGTCGGCATCCGGGGCGGTCCGGGCAGGGTGCCGAGCAGTCCCCTGATCTCTTCAAGTGAGTCATGAACATCGGCACAGAGCGCGCAGCCGTCCAGATGGTTCCTTATATCGGCGGCACGGGACGGTGGGAGCAGGCCTTCCGTCAGGTCGGAGATCTCCGAGACATCCGGGTGCTGAGCCATGTCGGTCGTCGATGTCATGCGCGCCCACCTCCGCCCTTCACTCCAGCGGGATCACTTGGCCCTGAATCCCTTGGTGCTGATGCCGGTGGGACGGATGCCCCTGGCGTCCGGTTCCTTCCCCTGCCGAGATCGCTGTTACCCCCGGTGTCTGCTCGTAGATGAGTGAGCATGGGGAGCAATCTGGCCCGGCCACGGGCGCAGCGGCTTTTCACCGTTCCGGTGGGGACACCCAGGATCGCGGCGGCCTCCGCCACCGGGTAGCCCTGCATATCGACCAGCACCAGAGCCGCCTGCTGGTCGACGGGGAGTTTGGCCAGGGCCGCCAGCAGCTCACGGTGGAGGTCCTGGCGCTCGGCGGGGGCCTCCGCCGACTCATGCGGCTCCAGGAGCTGCTCCAGCCGCTCGGTGTCGTCCACGGGAGAGGTCTTGCGGGAGGCGGCCTTGCGGGCCCGGTCGAGACAGGCATTCACGGTGATCCGGTGCAGCCAGGTGGTCACCGCGGACTGACCGCGGAAGGTATGGGCCGCCCGGAAGGCGGAGACCAGGGCATCCTGCACCGCGTCCGCCGCTTCCTCCCGGTCGCCGAGAGTCCGTACGGCGACGGCCCAGAGCCGGTCGCGGTGGCGCCGTACCAGTTCACCGAAGGCATGAGGGTCGCCTGCGACATGAGCGCTCAGCAGGTCCTGGTCACTTGTATCGCCGAGTGCGACGTCGTCCAACGGTGAGCCCCCTCCCCTGGTCCGGTCGGCTCTCCTGATCCGGTCAGCCGGTGATCTTGATCTCCGAGATACCGCCCCGGAAGAGAGAAGCGGATCCGTCGTTGGGCAGTTCGGTGATGTGGATCAATACGTATCGGGTTCGCACGGGCTTGTCGAGCGCGCGCTTCAGGGTCTTTCCGACCGTCTCCAGCTTGGTAAGGCGCTGAGGGAAGTCCGAGAGGCCGGTCGGAGCCGATACGTCCGGGTCGGCGGCGAGTACTTCCGCCGTGTGGCCCGCGCGGTACATGTCGAGGTCGATGCCCGACACATCCTGCACGCTGCCGAGATCAACGATTATCCCGCTGCCGTCCTTGCGGTTGGGGAGATTGCCGAAGTTGGCGTAGCCCTTGTACTGGAGCGTGATCCAGGAGGTGCCGGATTTCCCGTCGATGGCGTTCGGTACCAGTTCCGGCTTTATTCCGGCCCCGCTGGGCATGAACTCGGTCGCGCCGGCGATCCGGAGCGGCTTCACGGGCTTGGCCGGCTTGTCCCCGTCTCCCGTGGTGGTCTCGGTGGGCGGGGCGTCGTTCCCCGTGTTCCTTTGGTCCAGAAGGCGGTCGGCGACCTGCCAGCTTCCAAGGCCCAGGGCGGCGATGAGGAGCGCGGCGACGGTCCATTTGAGGGCCTTGCCGGTACGGCCCTGGAGCGGGGGCGGCGGAGGCGCCACCGGCGGAGTGGGCATCGCTCCGAGGCCCGCCTGGGTGCGCCCGTAGGTGCCCTGCTGATAGGTGGTGCGCTGGTACTCCGGCGGGGCCGTGAAGGTGGGCTCAGGCCGACGGATACGGGGCATCTCCGCGACCGCGGCGGCCAGCTCGTCCGGGGTGGTGCACGGCGGCTCCTGACGGGACGCGGTGGCGCCGTCATTGATCAGGGCCCGCATGGCGAGCTCCGAGAGACCGCGATGGACTCCCGCGCGCACCTGGTCGGGCGCGATCAGCCCGACACCCTTGGGCAGGCCGGAGAGACCGTAGGCATCGGTTTCGTACGGCCAGCGCTGTGTCAGCGCGGCGTAGAGAAGCGCACCGATGGCCTCCGTGTCGGTGCGCTGCGGCCGGTCTGCGCGGATGCCGCGCAGCGCGGCGTTCACGGCCAGACCGCGGATCCGGTACTGACCGGTGGATGTCCGCAGGACCGCTCCGGGAGTCAGTCGCAGATGGGCGAGGCCTTCGCGGTGGGCCGCCGCCATGGCCTGGGAGACCTGGCTCACCAGTTGGTAGGCGTCATGGGCCTCCATCGGGCCCGAGGCGAGGAGCGCGGTGAGTTCCACGGCGTCCGGCAGCCACTCGTGGACGACATAGACGAGGTCGTTCTCCTCGACCGCGTCCAGAACCTGGACGAAGCGCGGGTCGCCGAGCAGGGCGGCGGAGCGGGCCGCCGCGAGCACGGAACGGGCCCGCGGATGGCCGGCGGGGAGGAGGTGCACGCCGACGGCACGGCGCAGCTTCTCGTCCACGGCACGCCAGCTGCTGAAACCGTCCAGACGGGTGACGCACTCCTCCAGGCGGTAGCGTCTGGCGAGTTTATGGCCGCTGTGCAGCTCGGGCGTCGCGATGCCCGGCACGGAGCTCCGCTGCTCGCTGCCCGTGTCCGGTGCGGACTTCTCCGCCGTGTCCTGGGCTTTCGCCACCCCGTCGGCCGTGGCCTTGTCCGCCTTGGCGGTCAGCGGCTCATCACCGCTGTTGTCGGCCACGTCGACGGCAGCCGTGCTACGTTCCGCCACCGTCGCTCCTGCCTCCCCATCCGTTGCGCGCTATCCAACAGCCAAGCCAATTGTGCCCACAGTCGGACGCTATGCACGACACGCGGCAGCCGACGATGGTTGTGCTCGGCCGTGCCGTTCTACCGGCCGAGGCGTCCGCGCACCATGCCGACCATGGAGTTCAGCTCTTCGATCCGCATCTTCTTCGCGGCGACGAAGAAGATGCCCAGCAGGACGATGCCACCGCCGATCAGTGCCACCAGCGACGCCAGAGCGCCGCTGCCGAGCGTGTTGAGGACGACATACGCGAGCGCGCCGGCCGCGAGGGCTCCGGGTACGGACGCCAGGCAGAGCCGGGCGTACGTGCGCAGGACGCGCCCGCCGTCCAGATCCCCGCCCAGCCGGTTCCGCAGCCTGCGCCAGGCGATACCGACACCGACCGCGTAGGCCAGACCGTACGAGGCGGCCATGCCGACCACGGCCCAGCGGGACGGCAGCACCACATAGCAGCCGGCCGAGGCCGCGGCGTTCACCACGGCGACGATGACGGTGTTGTAGAAGGGGGTCCGGGTGTCCTCGTAGGCGTAGAAGCCACGCAGCACCACGTACTGGACGGAGTAGGGGATCAGTCCGAGGGCGAACGCCATCAGGATGAAGCCCATGGACCGTGCCGATTCCAGACCGCTGGACGAGAACATCAGGATGGACGTCGGAACGCCGAGCGAGAGGAACGCGAAGGCGATCGGGACGATGGCGACCGCCGAATTGCGCAGCCCCTGGGAGATGTCGTCGCGGACCGCGCCCGGGTCGCCGTCGTGGGCGGCGCGGGAGATCCGCGGCAGCAGCGCGGCCATGACCGAGACGGTGATGATGGCCTGCGGCATGCCCCAGATCAACTGGGCGTTGCTGTAGGCGAGGATGCCGGTTCCGTCCTTGCCGGAGGCCTCGCCGGCGGCGGTGGCGAGCTGCGTGACGACGAGCACGCCGGCCTGGTTGGCGAGGACGAACAGGACGGTCCACTTGGCCAGCTTGACCGTCTTGCCCAGGCCATGGCCCTTCCAGTCGAAGCGCGGGCGGAACCGGAATCCGGTCTCACGCAGATACGGGATCATCGCCAGGGCCTGGACGGCGAGGCCGAGCAGCGTACCGATGCCCAGCAGCCGCACGCCGTCCGCCGGGATGGTCTTGACCGTCATGTCCGAGTCGGCGGCGGTGCCGTACACCCAGATGAAGAGACCGAACGTGGCGATCATGACGATGTTGTTGAGGACCGGAGTCCACATCATCGCGCCGAACTTCCCGCGCGCGTTGAGGATCTGGCCCATCACCACATGCACACCCATGAAGAAGATCGTGGGCAGGCAGTAACGGGCGAAGGTGACGGCCACGTTGTTGGCGGCGGGGTCGCCGGCGATGGTGTCCGACATCAGCCGGACGAGCAGCGGCGCTCCGAACACGGCGAGGGCCACGATCGCGCCGAGGGCCACCATGACGAGCGTCAACAGCCGGTTGGCGTAGGCGACGCCACCGTCCTTGTCGTTCTTCATCGCCCGTACGAGCTGCGGTACGAAGACGGAGTTGAGGCCGCCGCCGACGGTGAGGATGTAGATCATCGTCGGCAGGGTGTAGGCGACGGTGAAGGAGTCACCGAGCAGCGCGGCGCCCAGGGCGGCGGTGATCACCAGGCTCCGTACGAAGCCGGTGAGCCGGGACACCAGTGTGCCCGCGGCCATCACCGCGCTCGACTTGAGCAGTCCCGCGGCCTTGCCCTGCTTCTTCGCCGGGGGCGGAGCGGGCGCGGCCACCGGTTCCGGCTCGGTGAGTGTCTGTCCCGTGCCCTGCTGGTCGCGGTAGAGATGCGCGAACGCGTCCTGCTCCGGGATCTCGTCACCGGCCCAGGAGACAAGGTCGTCGACGCCCGTGTACTGGGTGGTCCTCGGGTCGTCCCCGTAGGGCAGACGGCGGGAGGGACCGGAGGGCTCGGGCGGCGGGGTCTGCGCCCAGACACGCGGATCGGGGGCGTACTGCTGCGCGGGCGGCTGCTGGTACAGCGTCTGCGGATCCGGATAGGTGCCCGGCGGCGGAGGCGGGTGCGAGGCGCGGTCGTACAGCGCCTCGGTCACCGGATCCTGCGCGGAGAGGTCCTGCGCCCAGTAGGGGTCCCGGTTGTAGGCGTCCTGGACATAGGGATCCTGGGCGGACGGCGCGGAAGGCGGAACCTGGCCTGCCGGATCGCCGCCCGCGCCCTGTCCGCGGTCACCGTCGTACGGCGCGTTCATGGTTACCCCACCTCATCGTCCCCGGCCGACCGGCCACGACATCGCTCAACGGTCCACTTTCTCACCCGGGCCCGACGCGTCCGCGCTTTCTGGTGCGGTGTCCGGTGTCGGGTCACTCGGCTGCTCGGGTTCCGTGTCCTCCACGGCCCGCGCGGCGTCCGTGTCCTTCGTGTCGTGCGGGCCCTCCGTGCCGTCGGCAGCGGCTCCGTCGGCGGTGCCGGTGCCGTCGTCCATGGGCCCGGCGGCGGCCTTACGGGCCACCGCCCGCTTGCGCTGGCTGTACATCTTGACACCGGCGAGGACCAGCAGGAGCACACCGCCGGCGATGACGAGCATTACGGTGGGCGTGATCTCGGAGACCCTGACCTGGAAGGTCATGGGCCCGCCGTAGAGCTTGCCGTCCTCGGTGTAGAGCTGTGCGGTCACCTGGACCGGGCCGTTGGCATTGCCCGCTCCGGTGAACTTCACCGACTGGCTGTGCCCGCCGTCGATCTTGATGGGCCGCTCCGCCATACGCGCGCCGCCGTCGAGCTTGAGGCGCGTCGGCTTCTCGGACGTGAGGCGCAGCGTCAGATTCTGGACGCCCTGCACCAGCTTGTTCTGAACGGTCACCGGGATGGTCGCGCTGCGGCCGGACAAGGTGAGGACGGACTTCGGGATGAGCTGCACCTCGTTGGTGAGGCCCAGCAGATAGCTCTCCACCGTGTCGCGGTACTGCTGCGCCGAGTCCCGGTCGCCGCGCCAGGATGTCGACACCGCACGGCCGATCGCGTTGCCGAAGGGCGCGGCCACCCGGTCCGGTGAGCTCAGGATGGCCTTGAAGTTGTCCAGCCGGCTCTGCGTCCTCTGGATGTCGAGGAACGCCTGCGTGGGCAGCTCCTGGCCGCGCAGCTTCTTCGGGTAACGGCCGGAGCCGGGCACCTTGGTGGTGGCGTCGTCGTCGGGCGTGGCCGCCGCGGCGGTGATCAGATCGGACGGCTCCGTCCAGCGCTCGGTGTCCAGCCCGCGCAGCGCACGCGCCATCGACTGGGCCTGGGCCGCCGTCGGCATCCGCTGCGGGGCCACCACGATGCTGCGCTGGTTGTCGGGCTCCTGAAGGGTCAGGGCCAGCGACTGCGCGAGGAACTTCTGCACCGCCAGGGTGGAGCTGCCTGTCGCCGTCATATCGCCCTGGAAGGCGGTGGAGAGCCGGGTGTCGGCGACCACGGCCGTCGTCCCGCCACCGATGGGCCGTGCGGCGCTGGCGGTGTACGAGAGATTGTCCTGGAGGCTGTCGCTGCGGGTGATGACATGGTGGGCGCCCGCCGAGGTCGCGACATCGACGATCGAAGGATCGATCGCGCCGTCCACGGGCCAGGCGAAGTCGACGGACGGCTTCACATGGAGGACGGTCTCCACGGTCTTCCCGGCGACATCCGTGGCGGGCTGGAGATGGCTGAGCGCGCCGGAGACGTCCTTGCCGCGGTGGGCCAGCGACGCCAGATCCGGATCCCCGAACGGCAGGGCGACGACTTTACGGCCCTGTACGGCCTTCTCCAGTTCGTTGAGCCACTTGAGGGCCATCGCCTGGTTGGTGCCCGGGACGGTGGTGTTCCCGCTTCTGACCTGGTAGTTCCCGGTCATCGCGTCGGCGGTCGCGAGTAGATCGGGGTCGATGACCCAGGTGACGGGGAGCTGGTTGCCGAGGGAGACCATCTGCTCCAGCCGGCCGCCGGGGGCCAGCTCCTCGGCGAGGTCGTCGTTCTCGAAGACCGGCGTCTGCTGATCGTCCGAGCCGGTCTCCGCGGAGAGATGCGTCGACGAGATCAGCGGCCAGAGGTAGGTGAGCTCGGTCCGCTTCTCGGTGGCTTCGGGCTGCCAGGGCAGGAAGGTGCGCTGGATGCCCAGCAACTGGGCGTACGGCGCGGAGGAGGTCTGGCCAGTCAGCGAGACACCGAGCTGATAGACACCCTCGTCGTCGAGCCCGAGTTTGTTGACCGGTACGGAGAGGGTGAAGTCCTGAGGGATCCCGGAGGTGAGCTTCGGGATGGTGACCTTGTACTTGTCGCCGATCGGGGCCGTATCACCCGTGGAGTCGCTGGAGCGGGCCGAGGCGTCATCGATGGCGGTTCTGCCGAAGAGCCGCGGGCCTACCCTGAGATCCACCTGGGCATCGGTGATGGTCTTCTTGCCCTTGTTGGTGACCGTGCCGGAGATCGTGAGCGTGTCGCCCTGCACCGGCGCGCCGGGCGTCAGTGTGTTGAGCGCCACAGCGACCGTACGGGAACCATCGGCTGCCGGCGCGCCGACGGCCGCCTGGGCCGCTGGAGCCGCTG
>NZ_FMDK01000228.1 GCF_900091995.1 Streptomyces sp. MnatMP-M17 | reverse complement strand
GGCGGAGGAGGGAGCCCACGCGGAGCGTAGGCGACCGACGACAACGCGGCGAGGCGCGGCACCAGGGCACGCGAGCCCAGCAAGATCCAAACGAGAGGCCCTAAGCCTCGCCGTCGTCGAACCGCGCGTCCAGAACCTCGTCGAGTTCAGCCGCCCAGGTCTTGACCTGCTCCTTGGACGAGCCCTCGACATCGTGCTGGAACCAGCGCTGAGGCGACGTATAGACCGTGATACCGAAACGCCGCCCGAACCGCGGGACGTCGGTCTCCACCGCCTTGATCTCCTCCCAGTCGAAGTCGGCCTCCTCGCCGTCCAGCCGGAACGTGATACCGGCGTGGTCGGCGACGATCGTTCCGCGCCGGTCGGACGCCTCGAAGACGGGCCCGTCGTCTTTCTCCTCGTCGTCATCCTCTCCGGCGGGCGTCTCCGCCTCACCGTCGGCCGCCTCCTCCTTGGAGTCGGCGGTCTTCTCTCCCGGAACGGCGGCTTCCGGCGGTGTGTCCACCGCCTCCGGCTCCGTCTCCGAGGCGGTCTCGTCCCCCTCGTCCGCCCCGGCAGGGCGCGAGGGCAGGAGCCCGGGTACATACGCCGGATCGGTCCCGGCCGGGTGCGTCGGCAGAATAATGGGATCTGTTTGTTGCTCCACGGGGAGCAGTATGGCCGACATCCCTGTGTCCACAACCGCCGGGCGGAGCAGTCGAATCCATCGAGGCTCGCCCGACGGCGGTCTGTTCATCCTGCGTCGTGGAAAACAAGGCCGAGTGTGCGCCGGACCGGTCTCACCGCACCGACGCCGTCGGCGGATGCTCTCGTACGGCGCCGTAGGCGAAGAAGTACGCCGGTACCCGGTTCAGCCACGGCGAGGTGGTGAGCAGATCGGTGATCCGCCGCGCCCGCCTCGGGTCGCCGAAGGGCGGGCGTCCCGCCAGCACCGGTTCGACGACCCGTGCATGAGCGATCCGTTGCAGCGCCTGCGTCAACGCCGCGGTGGGCCACCGGCGGCGCTGGACGGCCCGTACGTCCCGCAGACCGACCGTGCCCTCGCGCAGCGGCCCGACGAGATACCGGGCGGCGGCCACGGCGTCCTCGACGGCGAGATTGATGCCGATGCCGAAGACCGGCGACATCGCGTGCGCCGCGTCGCCGATGCAGAGCAGCCCAGGGCGGTGCCAGCGCCGGAGCCGGTCGAGCCGTACGTCGAGCAGCTTCACCTCGTCCCACGACCGCAGCGCGTGCGGCCGGTCCGCGAGCCAGGGGACCGCGGCCGTGAAATCGGCGATGAAACGGTCGAGACCGGCGGCGCGGCGCCGGCCGTCGCTTCCCTTGGGAATCAGCGCGGCGCACTGCCAGTACTCACCGCGGTCGATCACAACGGTGAGGAACCGGTCGCCGATGCCTCCCACGAGTCCGCGCGGATCGCTCTCGTGCCGCGGCAGCCGGAACCACCAGGCGTCCATGGGACAGGTGAACTTCCGCAGCCGCAGTTCGGGCAGCGACCGGGCCGACGAGCCACGGCCGTCGCAGGCCACCGTCAGCGTGGCCCGCAGCTCACCGGTCCGGCCGTCGGACGTGCGGTACCGCACGCCGGTGACCCGGCCGCGCTCCATCAGGAAAGACGTCGCCTCCGTACTCATCCGCAGGGAGAAGGACGGCTCCAGCCGCGCCTCGTCCGCCAGAAGGTTGAGCAGGTCCCGCTGCGGCACCATCGCGATGTAGTTGTACGGCGCCCGCAGCGCGCCGATGTTCCCGACGGTGACCAGCGAGCGGTCCGGACCGAGCGGCAGCTGCACCGCGGTCACCCGCCGCTGCGGCAGACGGGCGGACCGCCC
>NZ_FMDK01000408.1 GCF_900091995.1 Streptomyces sp. MnatMP-M17 | reverse complement strand
CGCGCCGCCCGGCGCCCGCACCGTCCGCCAGGCGAGCAGCGCGCCCGCGATCCCGCCGCCGACGATCGCGACCCTCACGGCGTCACCCCTCATCCGCCCGTGCCGCCCGTGCCGCGATCACCCGCCGCAGATCGTGGGTGTGGTCCGCGGCCCGGCGGCGCAGCGTCACCGGGAGCCCGTCGAGCGCGATCATCCGCTGCGCCGATTCGAGCGTGCGGGGGGTGGCGGCGTAGCGCGGGTAGAGGAAGCGCAGCAGCAGGTCCAGCACCAGATCGCCGCGGCCCCGGGCGGCGGCGGGCATGTCCCGGAAGAACCGTTCGACGTACGGCTCGGTCAGCGCGCTCTGCTCGGGCTGCCAGAACCCCTCGGCCAGGGACCACAGTTCGTAGTTGGACAGGTCCGTGCCGCGCATGATCGCGTGCCACGCCGCCTCCTTGGCGGACGCCTCGGGCAGCGCCGCCCGGCACTTCGCCGCGAACTGCTCGGCCACGGCGCCCGGTCCGGCGTCCAGGGCCGCGGCGATGTCGGCCGTGTCCATCCCGCCCAGCACGGCCAGCCGGTAGCGGATGCGCCAGCTCATGTCGGTGTCGAGCTCCAGCCCCGGCGGCAGTCCGTCGCCGGCCAGCCAGCCGGACAGCTCCATGGTGTCCGAGGTGAAGTCGACCAGCCCCCGGAAGAGGGTGATCAGCCGCTCGTCGTCGGAGTCGGTGCGGGCGAGCCGTTCGCGCAGGGCGGCGGCGACCCGGGCCGTCGCCGCGGGCCGCTCGTGCGGGGCGAGGAAGCGGTCGGCGACGTCGTGCCTGGCCTGTTCCAGGACCTCGGCCAGGATCGACAGCTCGGTCTCCTGACGGACCATGCCGCTGACCAGGGCCAGGTGGGCGGCGGCCGGGTACGTCCCGTCCTGGACGCCCAGCAGCAGCGCGCACCACACCATCGCCCGGTTCAGCGGGGACAGCCTGGCCAGCGTGTCCGGCAGAGCCGCCCTCGACACGGGATCGAAGCCGATCTTGGCGTAGGTCAGGTCGCCGTCGTTGAGGAGGAGGAACACCGGCGCCGGGCGGCCCATGAGCTCCGGCAGTTCGGTGCGCGCGCCGTCGATCCGGACCCGGACGGTGGTGCTGTCGTCGGCGTAGTAGAGGCCCACGTCCATGGTGTGCGGGCGCAGCACCGGGTGGCTGTCGGGGGCCCCTTGGAGGACGGCGGCGGCGGTGATGTGGCCGTCGGCGACGGTGAGTTCGGGGGTGAGGGTGTTCACGTTGGGGGTGTGCAGCCACTTCTCGGCCCAGTCGGTCAGGTCGGTGCCGGCCGCCTCGCCCATCGCGGCGAGGAAGTCCGCGAAGGTCGCGGTGGAGTAGGCGTGCCGGTCGAAGTATGTCCGCAGTCCGGCGGTCAGGGCGTCGTCGCCGATGTGCGCGGCGAGCTGGCGCAGCGCCGAGTGGCCCTTGAAGTACGAGATCCGGTCCAGCTCCAGCTGCACCGTGCGCACGTCGGGGCCCTCGATGCTGACCGGGTGGGTGGAGGGCCGCTGGTCGGGCAGGTAGGCCTGGCCCTTGCGGCGCGCGGCGAACGTCGTGGGCGGCCCGGGGAAGCGGGTGACCTCGCTGGTGACGCGGTGCGCCATGTAGTCGGCGAGGGACTGGCCCAGCCACAGGTCGTTCCACCAGGCGTTGGTCACCAGTCCGGCGAGCCACAGCAGGGAGATGCCGTGGGCGAGGACGACGGCCCTGGTCTCGCGCTCGCTGTCGGCGGCGGCCGAGCTGAACAGGTACTGCTCGCGCAGCAGTACGCAGCCGGGGTGGTCCAGCGACAGGACGCTGAACTCGGGCACGAAGACCTGGTCGAGCTTGGCGAAGGGGTGCCCCACGCCGAACAGTGCGGTGTACGCGTCCAGGCACTGGGCGGTGATCTCGAAGACCTCGTCGACGTCGGTCTTGAGCGAGTCGGCGAGCGAGGCCCGGCAGTGCAGCCCGAGCGGTATGCCGTTGTGCTCGGTCCGGAAGGAGGCGTACGGCCCGGCGACGAGGGCGGTGAGATAGGTGGCGAGCGCCGGTGACTCGGTGAGCCGCCAGCGGCCCGGGCCGGTCCGGACGGCCTCGCTGTTGCCGAGCACCTGCCAGGTCTCGGGGACCGTCAGCTCGAACTCGTACGGGGCCTTCAAGTCGGGCTGGTCGAAACAGGCGAAGACGCGGGGCGCGTTGTCGACGTAGACGAAGGAATACACATAGGTCTCGCCGTCGGCCGGATCGACATAGCGGTGGAGCCCTTCGCACTCATTCGAGTAGCTCATGTCGGCCACCACGACGAGTTCGTTCTCGGCGTCGAGTCCGGTCAGTGGAAACCTGCCGTCCGAAAATTCTGCGGCATCCAGTTCCCGGCCGTTGAGCGTGATGGACCGAAGCATCTTCGGCTCGATGTCCAAGAAGGTTTCCGACCCGGGCTCCCGGGCGTCGAAGCGGATTTTCGTCGTCGAGCGGAAAGTGTCCGATCCGGAAGTCAGATCGAGGTCGACACAATAGGCGCGGACCAGAAGCAGAGAACCACGTTCCCGTGCTTCCTCGCGGGTCAGACTTGGCATACGACCTTCCTTTCGCGAGAGGCGAAAGAATCGTCGTACGACCCGGTTCGAGCGTCAAGGAGAGCATAAGAATGCCGATGGCCGGGAACCTATTCTGGTCCCGGCCATCGGCATTCCCCTGGGGCGCGCATCACGCCTCTTTCCGTTGGCCTTCCAGCTCTCTCGCTATATTCAGCCAGATCTCCCCACAGGATCGAGCCACGGCCGCGATCTCATTGACCCAGTGCGGGGGCACCCCCTCGACGCCGGCCACCACGTCCCGCGTGCCGATCGTGTGCGTGTCGTACCAGCGGAAGAGGGTCCTGCCCGATTCCGAGTACCGCAGCAGGGGGTCCTGGAGCAGCTTGGCGCGCAGCACCGGCCAGTCGGTGGGCACGAGGACGGGCGGCCGCTGGCGGACGGCGGACTGCTGCTCACCGACCGTTCGGTCGGCGGTTGGCTCGAGTGTGCCCTCGTCCTCGGACACGGCATCCTGTCCGGCCAGACGCAGCTTCGGCGGGAGCGGATCGGCACCCCGCTGGATCCGCTGGCGGACATCGCGTGCGGTGGCCACCGAAACCCCGGCCTGACGTGCCACTTCACGCAGCGGCATCTCCGGATAGGCCGCGACCACCTCGCTGGCGCGCAGCCGGCCCTGGCTGTAGTTGACCGGCCGGTACCTGCCGTCCCGACCCAAACGCACGTTCAACTGCGTCTGGTTCGCAGTTGAACGCTCCATGATCGTCCTGCGCAGCGCGGCCACGGTTCTCGCGGCGAGCCCGGTCACCGCGGCGACGGCCCGGTCGGACCAGTGCGGCTGCGCGGCGAGCACCCGGCGTGCCGCCGCCTCGCGGTCGGCCCGGGAAAGCGGCAGGCCGTGCGTGACGTTCTCCTGCACCGCGATGAGGAACATCAACTCCTCGGGACCCTCGAAGAACCGGACATCAATGGTCTCCTGGCCCTTCATCAACGCCGCCATGAGGCGATGCGATCCATCGATCACCCGCATCGAGGGGCGGTGCACAATTATCGGCGGCAGCGAGTGTTCGACATCCGCAAGAGTCTGGGCATGCGAATGATCCTCCCCTTCCAGACGGGGAGAGTCACCGGGTCGGATCGATTTCGTCGGGACGGATTCGACCGGACTCAATTCAACCGATAAACTGTGCCGCGACTCGGGCTGCCGACCGGGAATCTCATCACCATCCGCTTGACCCTCTTCATCAACAAGAGCCTCCCCCGTGTAATCCACTGCAGAATCCTCTCCCGAGAAATCGCCAACGCTCCCACCTGCGCTGTTCCTTGGAATACGGATCTCACTCGCCGTGCCACTTCTCTTTTACCGTGAAGCAGAGCAACAAGAATGCCGCCGGACTGCCGTGAAGGCTACTCCAGGGTCTGCGTGCTGTCACCTGCGATGCTGCATGACAGAACGATCGGGAATGTTTTCTTCGAGGGGCGACGCGAGCAACGTCATGTGATAGGCGTCACTTGAGTCGACGCAAGCGTTCGCGCAACGTCGCTTCCGTTGATTGATCTTGGTCGGGTAGGGTCTCCTGTTCGTGCACGTGATCACATAGCCGGGGACACTTTCCCGGAGCGGGTCCGGATGGGGCTGCTGACCAGGACGTTCACGCCGGAGCTGGTGCACGAGGCGGTCGAGGAGACCGGGGCGTGGGAGGAGCGCACGAAGGCGCTGCCGAGCACGCTGGTGGTGTACTTCACGCTGGTGATGTGGCTGTTCACCGGGCAGGGCTACGGCGGGGTGTCGCGCGAGCTGCTGGAGAACATCCCGCGTCGGCCGGGTGAGAAGTGGACGCGTCCGGCCCGGACCGGCTCGGTGACCAACTCGGTGACCAAGGCGCGTGCCCGGCTGGGGGCAGCCCCGCTGCGCTGGCTGTTCGGCCAGGTTGCCGGGGTGCAGGGCACGCCGGCGACGCCGGGGGTGTTCTGGCGCGGGCTGCGGCTTGTGTCGCTGGACGGCACGCTGTTCGACGTGCCCGCCTTCGACGCCAACACCGCCTACTTCGGCAGCGGTTCGAACGGCGGGCAAAAGGCGGGCTATCCGCAGGCGCGCATGGTGGCGCTCGGCGAGTGCGGCACCCACGCCCTGGTCGGCGCCGTCTTCGGGCCGTTCGCCACCGGCGAGCGCACCCTCGCGCACTGGCTGCCGCACCACCTGACAGCCGACATGCTGCTGCTGGCCGACCGCGGCTTTCCCTCCTTCGGCCTGTGGGAGAAGGCCGCCGCCACCGGGGCTGGGCTGCTGTGGCGCGTGTCGGACTCCTTCCGCCTGCCGCTGGTCAAAGCCCTGCCCGACGGCACCTACTGCTCCCGCCTGCGCGAGCAGCGCACCAAGCGCACGATCGATGTCCGCGTCATCGAGTACACGATCACCCGCACCGACGAACACGGCGAGACGACTTCGGAGTTGTTCTGCCTGATCACCACGCTCCTAGACCCGGACGCCGCGCCCGCGGCCGAGCTGGCGGAGCTGTATGCGAGGCGGTGGACCAGCGAAACGATCTACCGGCACATCAAGATCGAGCAGCGGGGCGGGCACACCGCCACCCTGCGCTCCAACAGCCCCGCCATGATCGAGCAGGAACTGTGGGCCATGCTCTGCGTCTACCAGGCCATCCGGCAGCTGATCACGGACACCGCTCATGAACATCACCTCCCACCTGGGCAGATCAGCTTCAAGAGCGCCCTGAACGCCGCCCGGCGCACCGTCGGCGCGGACTTTTCCCCCTCGTCGCCTGGCCGCCAAGACCCGTGAGGTCATGGCCGATCTCGCCCACCATGCCGTCCGCCCCCGGCCCGGACGCACCGCACCCCGCGCCACCAAACGCTCCGGCACCGGCTACCGCACCCTCCGCCCCGGCGAACCACCCACCAGCCGAGCCACCTACACGATCAACCTGATGCTCCTCGGCACGGAGCCACGGCCTGACGGCCTCTCACAAGCCACTTAAGAAGCGATGTTGGTAGCGGGCCAGAGTCCGGCCGAGCTTCTTCTCGTCCGCGGCTTCGGCGAGCTCGTTGACCAGGTTCGCCGTGGTTGTGTAGCGGACCTTCAGGCCGGCCTCGGCGATCGCGGTTCCCAGGCCGATCAGCAGGTGCGACTTTCCGGTCCCGGAATCACCGATGAGGCAGAGCGGCTGGCCGGAGGTGACCCATGACGGGTCCCCGAGGGCACTGACCTGTTCCGGGGTGATGTTCGGGTTCGCGTCGAAGTCGAAGTCTTCCAGCCGTTTGGGCCGGGGAAAGTTGGCCTCCCTCACAAGCCGGAGCTTCTTGCGCTCTTCCCGGTGGGCGCATTCGGCCTCCAGGAGGTCGGCAAGGCAGTCCTTGTAGCTGGCCCGTTCCCGCATCGCGTTGGAGGCCATGTCCTCGAACCGGGCACGGATCGTGGGCAGATGCAGAGTCCGGCAGGCTTCGTCGATGACGGTCTCGACGGCTCCCTGGGCGTCGGAGTCCTGGCGGGGTGAAGGGACATTGGATCCCGTCACGGTGGTCGTGCTCATGCGGAGGTGCCTTTCGTTCGGCCGGACAGCAGCTGGTCATAGGCGTCCACCGAGGGCGGTGGACGTTTGTCAGCGGGCAGTTGGGGTCTGCGGTCGGCCAGGGACAGCACCTGGGCGCCCGGTCCCGCCCAGGGCGGCAGTTCGTCCTCGTCCTCCAGGAGCGGTTCCGGATCACAGGCTGCCGCCTCCGCCTTGCGGGCCTCGATGACCACGACGTCCGGACTCGCGGAGCCCGCTTTCACCGCCGCGGCGATCCCGATCTGCATGGCCTCCGTGGGCAGCCGGCGGTGCAGCAGCAGGACCTCGATCAGAGCCCGTGTTCCCGCAGCGTCCCCGTGGGCGGCCCTGGCCGCAGCCCAGAACGCCTCGTGAACGGGCGTGAAGGTGCCCTCTGCCCTGGCGGCAGCCAGTGCGGTCGAACCGGCCAGAGCCCCGGGCTTGGCCAGCAGGATCTCCAGGTAGTGGTCGAGGTCGTCGCGGTAGTCGTAGCGCTTGGTCAGCCTCGGATGCCGGGCGACCACTTTGCGGCGTTCGAAGACCAGCAGCTCGTTGCCCCGCAGCAGGACACGGACCTGCTGGCCGATAAACCGGGCGGGAACCGAGTAGTGACACTGGCGGACCGTGATCCTGCTGGACCGGTCGACCTTCGGCGTCAGGGTGACCCCGCACTCGAAGTCCTCCGCCGGCAGCGGCGCCAGCTCGTCGACTTCCACGCGGAAGTTGAAGCCGATCGAGGTGAGCTTGCCCCGCAGGAGCCGGTCGTCCTCGACCTCGTCGATCTTGGCGAGCGTGGCGTTCAGCTCCTCCAGAGAGGCCACGTCGGGAACCGGGACCAGGTGAGCTCGGCGGAACCGGCCGCCTTCCTGCTCGACCCCGCCCTTCTCGTGGGCGCCTTCCTGACCAGGGATGCAGTAGAAGGCTTCAAAGCCGTAGTGCGACCTGAACGCGGTCCACCGGTCCGACTCGATGCGGTTGCGGCCAGTGCAGACCTGCCTCACCGCAGGCTTGAGGTTGTCGTATCGAATATGCCGGGTCGGGACTCCGCCAAGCACTCTGAACGCTTCGACGTGCCCTTCCATGAACGCTTCCTGGGCCTGAGAGGCGAACACGCGGTGGACAGCCTTGCCCGAGTGTGACAGCCGCAGTGTGAACAGCTGGCACTTCACCGCCGTTCCCGCCAGACGCACCCAGACCTCGGCGAAGTCGACCTCGGCTTCCTCACCGGGCAGATGGACTTGAGGAACCATGCCCTCCATGTGCTGCCGTCCGCGGCGGGCCTCGGCTTCGATCTGAGGCCGGCGGACGATGAGGTAGTCGCAGATCGTCGAGTACGACGCGCTATCGAATCCGTACTCGGTCGCCAGCCGCTGCTGGACACGACGAGCAGTGTGCTTCTGCTTCCGCGGAGCGGTCTGGTCCTCCCAGAGCATGGCGTCGATCCACCGCTTCGCCGGATCGAGCACCGTCACCCGCCGCTTCGGGGTCTTTCTCGGAGGAGGTACGGCCGACTGAAGCGCCTGACGCACAGTCCGCCGGTGGGTCCCGTACTTCTCAGCCAGCGCGCGCTGGGACATCGAGGGATCAAGACGTCTGTCCTGCGGATATTTGCGAACAGTTCGACCCGCGACGAACCCACCCCGGCCTCCCGACATGACCGTGCATCCGAACGACACGGCCTCCGACATGACCGTGAACGACGGACCACACCATGTCGTCGCGAGGCGGACGGCCCAGAGCATTCACTCCAACGTGGGCACGTCGCCCCCGACAGGCGGGTGGGGCCAAATCAAGGGTCTGGCACAAGTTCCGTGAGCCGGTTACTCCATGCAGTTGTTAATCTCTCTGCGGAGGGTTGGGAACTCGCCTCGAAACCGCTCCTCGTGCGGGTGGTGCGGCTGACATTCGGTGGCCGTGAACGAGATGTTGTCCAAGCTGCGCGCGCTGCTGTTCCCGTCGGTCCCCGACATCGCGGTCGTGGCCGTAGGCACAGACGGCGAGGCGATACGGATCGAGGCGCGATGCACGCAGGTTGGAGCCGCCTGCCCTGACTGCGCCCAGTGGACAGAACAGGTCCACAGCTCTTACCTGCGGTTTCCGGCTGATCTGCCCGCTGCCGGGCGGAGAGCGCAACTCGCCTTGCGGGTCCGACGGTTCTTCTGCCGGGCCACTGCATGCGGTCGGCGGGCGTTCGTGGAGCAGGTGCCGGGGCTGACCCGCCGCCACGGCCGGGTCACCGAGCGGCTGCGGCAGACGATGAGCGCGATCGGGCTGGCCCTGGCGGGCCGTGCCGGTGCCCGCCTATCCCAAGTCATGGGCATCACCACCAGCCGCACCACGCTGCTGCGCCGGGTGATGGACCTGCCCGACCCGGCCGCGACCCAGCCCCGGGCCGTCTGCGTGGACGACTTCGCGCTGCGGCGCGGACATGTCTACGGAACGGTCGTGATCGACGCCGAGACCCACCAGGTCCTCGACCTGCTGCCCGAACGCGACGCCGCCAGCCTCGCCCCGTGGCTCGCGGCCCACCCGGGAATCGAGGTCGTCTGCCGCGACCGTGCCGGCGCCTACGCTGAAGCGGCCGACACCGCCGCGCCCCAAGCTCTCCAGGTCGCCGACCGGTTCCATCTCTGGCAGAACCTCGCTTCCGCGGTCGAGAAGACCGTCGCCGCCCACCGCTCGTGCCTGCGCGACCTGCCACCACCCGCCCCGGAACCCGAGCCCGCGTGGGAGACGCCCGTAGCGGCGGCAACCGGCGCAGACACCGATCCGGACGATCCCGATCCGACCGGCAGGTTCGCCGAACGGGCTCGCGCCCACCACGCCCTCGTCCACGAACTCCTCGCCCAGGGCATGAGTCTGCGGGGCGTCGCTCATCATCTGGGCTGGGGCCGGCACACCGTGCAGCGGTACGCCCGAGCCGCCCGCTGGCAGGACATGGTCAAGGGCCGCAAGCGCCAACTCCCCAGCAAACTCGACCCGTTCAAGCCCTACCTGGCCCAACGCTGGACCGAAACTGAAGGGAACGTGACCATCCTCTCTCTTCACCGGGAGATCACCGACCGAGGCTTCCGCGGCCACTACTCCCTCGTCCGCGACTGGATCCGGCGCGACCTGCCCCAGCGAGAAGGCTTCACACCCGCTCCACCACCACCGTCGGTACGGCAGGTGACCGGCTGGCTCACTCGACACCCCGCCCCCCTCACGGAAGAGGAGAAACTCCGCCGCAAGGCCGTGCTCGACCGCTGCCCGGAACTGGCCTCCGCCGCAGAGCTGACGAGCTCGCTCGCGGAGATGCTCACCACCCTCAGCGGCGACCGTCTGCCCGAGTGGATCACCGAGGCGACCGACGCCGGCCTGCCCGGCATCAGCAGCTTCGCCACGGGTCTGATGAGCGACTTCGACGCGGTGACCGCCGGACTGACCGCCGAATGGAACTCCGGCCCGGTCGAAGGAGCAGTCAACCGGATCAAGATGCTCAAACGGCAGATGTTCGGCCGCGCCGGCTTCGCACTCCTGCGGAAGCGAGTCCTCCTCGCCCCGTGACGGGAACCGCAGATCAGGCAGCGGTCTTGACCGCGACGCGGGCGAGGAGCCTGGCACGCACGGACGGCCATTCGTCCGCAAGCACGCTGTAATACAGCGAATCACGGCGCGTGCCGTCCTGGCGCACCATGTGACTGCGCAGCGTCCCCTCATAGACCAGCCCCAGCCGCGTCAGGGCCTGCTGGGACCGCACGTTGAGGTTGTCGGTCCGCAAGGCGACCCGGGCAAGACCCAGACTGTCGAAGGCGTATCCGAACAGCAGAAGCTTGGACTCGGCATTGTAGGGACCACCCCAGCAAGAGCGGTCGAACCAGGTCGCACCGACCTCAGCCCGGCTCGCGGCGAGATCGAGCTCATACAGACTGGTCGAACCGATCACGGCGTTGTCCGTCAGGCGCTGAACAGCGAAGCACCGCCGGGCTCGATCCGCCAGCATCTGAGCGATCATTGCCCGCATCTCTAACGGGGAGTCGGGGCGAGGCCGAGGCATCCACCGCCAGACCTCGGGATCCGACGCAGAGGGGAACAGTGCTTCTGCATGCTCGACAGACAGCGGGATGAGACGGACAGCGGTGCCGGGGAGAGAGTCGTTGCTCATCACTGCACCGTAGCCTCGGAATCACTGCGCCACAGCGACATGGAGATCACGTTGCCTCCGTCACGCACAGCAACCGCGTCACGGAACTTGTGCCAGACCCCCACACCCCTCAGGAACGCAGTCAGGGCCGGTCTCCCGTGAAGGGAAACCGGCCCTGACCTGCTGTAACGAAGTCGGGGTGGCGGGATTTGAACCCACGACCTCTTCGTCCCGAATGAGGTTCGGGCCCGATCGACAGCGGCTAAGTCGCTGTTTTGCCTGGTCAGAGCGTTGGGTGGCGGGGTCTCGGGTGGTCTCGAAGGGCGGGGAGCGGTCGGCTCCCAGATGGCTCTCAGTCCTGTTGCCCGTTCGCCAACTTTCAGCCGTGCAGTGCGGCCACCGTAGCGACGAGCCCCTGCAGGATGGTGATGGCGGATGCCACGGCGCCGACGGCCAGGCCGAGGGCTTCCAGGTTCTCCGTGATGTGCCGCCGGTCAACGGCTCTGGACAGTGCGTCCGGACTCGCTTCGCTGGCCGCCCTACGTCCGCCTGCGGCGCCGAAGCAGATCTGGCGCGTCATCGCATCCGATATGACAAGACCACGACCACCTACCTGCTTGGACCCACATCGCAGCCGTCCCCCCTTCTTCTTGAGGTGCTCCAACCGGAACCAGCAGATTGAATGTAGAAAACAGAAGAAATTCACCGCTCGTGCTTGGAGAATGTGTCGCATGGTCGCGATCATCCGTACCGATGAGGCAGAGGAAAAGTATCTGGATTCTCTTTGGGAAGAGAGGTCGGACGGGTATTATCCGCGATGGGTCACTACGCAGTCACTACGCAGCCGTATAAATACTGGCAAGGTTCTCATATCACTCTTATAGTGACTGGCTCGACATCCAAGGATCCGAGAGTGTCTTGGATTGCTCGGGTAGCCAAGACGTTCGGCGCTGGCGACGATCTGAAGCGGCGAGTGGAAGTCGTCATGCCCTACCGTCTACGTCGGCCTCTCCCGTGGGCTTCGCTGGTTGATTCCGCCCCAAAGCAATGTCATGGATATTTGTCGCGAAATGGAGCGCTGCCGGAGAGAACGGGGAAGCGTCTGCTTGCGGCTCTGACTGGGGCTGCCGGAGACGTCGCCCCGCACCTCGCTCGCCTCGGAACGGTTGATGGCGGCATACCGATAGAAACACGGTCTGACGAAGTCTTGCAACAAACGCGCGACGCCACACTCGCATCCGTCAGGATGGCGGGCTTCGATCCGGGCCACATAGCCGGCTGGTCCCTTTCGGGGAGTCCGAACCAATCGTTCATCGAGCGCATTCAGCATCAAGACGGCCCATCTCATGAAGATGACATGATCACACATGATGCGCACCGGTTCCGCGATTGCCTCGGCCCTGAAGACTGGCTGAACCGATCGGCTTTTAGACGTTGTCTCACGTGGCAAGTTCCGTCGGCTTCTTGTGGCAGCTCGGGGCACTGGCTATGGCCAGACTTCGGCTCTTCCGGTCGTTGCGGTCCACGTACGGGATCTTGAGGCCGTGAGTAGTCCATGGCAGGCTAATGCCGCATGATCGATGAATTCGCGAAGGACAACCTGCACGGGAGACTGCGGCGGGACCGCGAGGCGCTGCTCTGGAAACTCGACGGCTTGTCCGAATACGACGCCCGCCGACCTCTGACGGCGACCGGGACCAACCTTCTTGGCCTGGTCAAACACGTGGCCACCGTCGAGGCCAGGTACTTCGGCGAGGTCTTCGACCGCCCTTCCCCGGAACCGCTGTCCCGGTGGCAGGACTCCGACGGCAGTGATCAGTGGGCGGCTGAGGATGAGACCCGCGATCAGATCATCGGGTTCTACCGGCGCACGTGGGAACACTCGGACGCGACGGTCAACGAGCTTCCCCTCGACGCCCCCGGCCACGTGCCGTGGTGGCCGGAGCCGTATGCCAACACGAACCTGTTCGCCATCATGGTCCACGTCCTCGGCGAGACCAACCGGCATGCCGGGCACGCCGACATCCTGCGCGAAGACGTCGATGGCCGAACCGGGATGCGGCCCGAACACGAGATGCAGATCGATGAGGAAGCCCGCAACGCCCACTACGCGAAGATCGAGCAGGCCGCCAGATCGGCCGCATCGGTCAAAGCATAGAGGGCTGTGCCACGTGACTTGATGTTCGAGCGGCATGATGGCGGCTGTGAGGGCTGATCTGTCGAAGCGTCTGGTTCGTGATGAGCTCTGGGAACTGGTCGCCCCGCTACTGCCGTCGTTCGCGGCTCGACCGCAAGGTGGCGGGACCGCTCCGCGTGACGAGCGGGCGGTGTTCACGGCTGTGGTATGCGTACTGACGAGTGCGTGTGCGTGGCGGTATCTGCCGGAATCGTTCGGTGTATCGCCGGCCACCGCGCACCGTCGGCTCAGCGTGTGGACCGAGGTCGGGTTGTGGCGCAGGCTGCCGGGCGGTGCTGGACGAACTCGGCGCCAGGGGCGAGTTGGACTGGTCGTCCGCGATCGTCGATGCCGCGTCGGTGCGGGCAAATGGGGGCTCGCTGACCGGGCCGAATCCGGTCGATGCGGTAAGAAGGGCAGCAAATTACACGTGCTGTCCGAGGGGCAGGGCCTGCCGCTGGTCGTGGCGGTGTCGGGTGCGAACCTGCACGACAGCCAGGCGTTCAAGGCGCTCATCCTGGGGATACCGGCCATCCGCTCCCGGCGCGGACCCCGCCGCAGCCGACCGGTCAAGGTCCGCGCGGATAAGGCGTATTACTCCGCGGAACAGATGCGCTGGCTCCGAGATCGCCGCCTCGTTCCTCGGATCGCCCGGCCCGGCATCGAGTCCGGTGAGCGCCTTGGCCGGCACCGCTGGAAGATCGAGCGGTCGATCGCCTGGCTCTTCGGCTACCGCCGCCTCACTGTCCGGTACGAGCGAAAAGGCAGCCACTTCCTTGCCTTCCTCGGCCTCGCCGCAGCCCTCACCTGCTACAAGAGACTCGCAAAACTCGCCACGTGAGACATCCTCTTACTCGTTTCAGTCAAGGGGCGCAGCGTCTTGTTATTTACAATGCGAACCGCAAAGCGGCAGAACAAACCCTCGGGGTTGATCTCATATATTTTCACGAGACGCGAGATAGTTTCGTTCTCGTACAATATAAGCGGATGACTCGCCAGGGGAACTCAGAATGGAGATACTATCCGAATAGTAACGGTAATCTGCAGGATCAGCTTGAGCGGATGCGGGCGATTGATGAGGAGTGCGCCAAGCTAAGTCTGGAAACAGATGACTATCGACTTAACTCAAGGCCGTCATGGTTCAAGCTCTGCGATGGTAACTCGATCCTCCCGGACGCGAAGAAGCTCACGCCTGGTATGTACCTCGCTCGGGAGTACTTTGACCAGCTCTCTGCGCGGGCCAACTCTCCAGGTCAAGCGAAAGCATTCAGTCGCAAGACCGTTGAACGGTACCTGGATAATACCGAATTCGCCGAGCTTGTTGCTGGGGGATGGATTGGAACCAGCGGCTATGAGAGTGCCGGAGTCCAAGAGCAGCTTGAAGTCATTCTCGCTGGTGGTCGTGAAGTCGTATTTGCGGCTGTAACTGGCAACACCCCATCCAAGAGTCAGCGCCTTCGGGCACGCCGCGAAGGGAGAGCGACGAAACGGCGATGAGCCCAGTGACTACGAGGATGGGTGCGTACGCGACGGCCTGGTTTCACATGCCTGCCTTCCAATTCCGAATGGACTGGTCGAGATGCGAACGTAGCCGAGCCGACGCGTCCTTGCCCGGCAACAGCTCGTCGTACGTCTCGCTGGGCTTGTTCGCGATGAGCGCGGCCAGATTGGACGAGCTCTTCGACGGGAACACCAGGGAGCAGCGCTTCTGGCCAAGTTCCGTGGACAACCCCAGGAACGCGCGGCCGATTCCGAGTCCGGGTGAGGTGCTGTAGTTCTTCGCCTCGATCGAGGCGATCAGCCCCCTGCTGTGCCGAGGATGGACTGCACCCCGGCGGCTGCGCTCCGCCTCCAAATAGTCGATGACGGCTACATCACATTCATGCGCAACCCGCGAGCTGCCGAGGACGTACACGCCGAGGTGGATCTCCAACTGCTTCTGCAGACCGGGGAAGGTCACCAGCGCGTAGGTGAAGTCGCCCGACCACAGGTTCCCCGGGGCCCGGCGGAACCGGAGAGCCGAGGCGGGGGTGCTGCCATTCTGCGTCAGCAGCACCGTGCCTCCGGCGGACTGTGCCGCCTCCAGGGCCAGAACCAGCAGCGAAGCCTCGTAGAGGTCGGACTCGTCCGCGTCGTTCCTGTAGACCTGGCTCAGGACACCGATCGCCTTCTCAATGGCGAGGATGAGGTCGCTCCTGCTCATCGGGCACGCTCCGGCTGCATCTCGTCGAGGCCCTCGGAGAGGAGGTCATGCACGGTCGCCAACACGGCCCGGGCATGCTCCGTTTCCTCAGGAAGGTAGATGAAGGACGGGTTCTCCTCCTCGGGGTCACCGAATCGGATTTCCTGCTCCATGCCCCGCTCCATGGTCAGTTTCAGGGCCGCCCGCCGAGAGGCGTACATGGTCTCGGCAAGGGTGAGGAGTGCCTCCCGGATCAGTTCGACGCGTTCTTCCCCGCTGTACGGGATCACGGCGACGTCGGTCTTCCCGAGAGCCGGCAGATGAGCTTCCTCCAGCCGGCTGGCCCTCTCGTGCCTCTCCTCATGCCGGAGCTTCTGGCCGGACACTGCACGGCCCCGTTTGAGTTCCTGGTCCAACTGGGAAGCCAGATCTGGGAAGTCGGCCTTCAGCCGCTCCATGACGAATGCGTACTGCTCGCTCTCGACGCTCACTTCTCTCCTTGCTCGCCGTCCCGCGCGGTACGGCAGTCTCGTCGGACTCGTTGTCCGTGCTGGGGAACCTCGGCATCTCGCCGTGTGGACGGAAGATGTCCGTCAGCGTGTGATCGCGACGACCTCGACCGTGGCTCCCATGCCCTGGAGGGCGGTAGCCGCCTGAAGGAGCGAGACCTGGGCGAAAGCGAACAGGGAGTCGACGGTGATGGGCTTCCCTCCCTTGAGGAGGATCGCGAAGACAACGGTCGGTGCGCTCAGCGCGTCCATGAACGAGTCGCCGGAGCGGGTCTCGGCGAGACGGGCGAGGAACTTCTGGCGCACGTCTGCGTTGTACCGGAGAGACTCGATGGAGACCCGGCCCTGAGCGAACAGGTGGTTGAGGTCTGCGGTGCTCTTGTCTGCCTTCTTGACGTGGATGAGCTGGCCTTTGGGGCCAAGGAGGTCGCAGATCTCCAGCCCGCCGCCCTTGAACTTCTTGGTTCGGACGGTCTTCTTGTCAAGCAAGGTGTATCCGGCCTGCTTTGCCGCCTCCTCGTTGTACCAACCCTCGTCCTTGCCCTTGGGCCACGGGGGCAGGACGACCTTGGTGGGGCGGTCGAGTAGTTCCCGGATGCCGTCCTCTATCGCGCTGAGGTACTCCTCGCCCACCTCGTACCAGACGCCCTGCCAGTAGAAGTAGTGAGCAGCGCCTTCGACGACTTCGGCCGTCAACCAGCGGTGCGCCGCGACCTTGCGGCTGATCGGCTCCTCGGCGGCCTGCTCTCCGAACATCTGAACACGCATGTCCTTGAGCGTCTTCAGGCGGCTTCCCGCAGGCAGATCGCGGACAGAGGCGAGGATGTGGTCCAGTTCGAGCTCTTCCACGGCTTCCGCCTTCGTGCCCTTGGAAATGATGAAGGCGTCAGCGAAACCGAAGCGGTCCAGGCATTCACTCGGCGCGCTCAGGGCCATCCGCGGCACGTCCGGGTTGGCCAGCATCTCGTCGAGCTTGCTGTCTAGGCGTCGTACGAGTTCTGTCTTGCCTCTGCCCTTGAGGGAGCGGACACGGGCGACGAGGTCGAACCCGGGGAGCGGTTCGGGCTGATCGCAGATGTTCTCGATGGCGTTGAGGTCGCTCAGGAGTTCCGCCGGCGTGCGGGCGAGGGGAAGCCTGACGGAGTTGTCGCTGCCGGTGATGCGCGCGGAACGGTTGCCGTCCTGGGCGTAGGTGAGGGTGATACCGGAGACGGTCCCGGTGATCTTGCTGACTATGTCGCCGAACCGTTCGATGCCGAAGCCGCGGATGTGCTCGCCGCGCGTCGCGGTGTTCTCGTCGGTACGACCACGGGCGTCCACGAGGTGGTGGCGGACCAGGGTGATGCTGTTCTCGTCGAGGCAGCGGATGGCGAACTCCAGCCCGAAGCCGGAGTCGAGCCGGGACGATTCGATCAACAGATGCCCCATGCCATAGGTGAGGGCGTAGACGGATCGCTGGGTGCGGACCAGCAAGAGCCCCGCCGCCGTCCGGTTCTCCTCGTGAGCGGTGAGGCCGGTGAGTGACTCGGCGACCTCGCACCAAGCGCTACGGCCACGGGCGATGGTGCCGGTGACCAGGAGTCCTTGGAGGCCGCCGTGATCGAAAGGCACGGCCTTGAACCCCTCGCGGCTCAGGTAGTGCTCGGAAACGACGGTGTGCAGATCAAGGTCAGGGCCTTCCGGGGTCCTGATGCGGTACAAGGACGCCTTGTGGGTGGTCGGGGGCTTCTGGCTGCGGGCCATGGATGTCACCTTTCGCCGACGTTTCGGCACGGTCGATGGGCAGTGGAACGGCTCGTGCGGGAGAGGGGGTTGAGTCAGTCGCGGCCCGGTAGGTGCTGAAGACGAAGCATCGAGCTCGTGCGAGCGGCTTCGCGGCCGGCAGCGGCATCCGGAATACGAGTGGTAATACGGAGAAGAGCGAGTGCTCACCGTAGCGACTGCAGAAGAGTGACACTAGATTGTTAGCACTGTCAACGTGCTAACAGGTTTACTTGATCGCTGCGGTCGTGTACCGTCGTTCTCATGTCTGATGAGGGAACTGCTTCGGCGTCCGTGGTCACGGCTGCGCAGATCGCGCGGCTCGCGGGTGTGACCAGGGCTGCCGTCGCAAACTGGCGACGGCGTCACGACAACTTCCCGACACCCGTGGGCGGGACGGCCGCAGGCCCACTTTTCTCGCTCTCCGAGGTGGAGAACTGGCTCACGGGCCAGCGCAAGGGGCGTGAAACCTCACCGGAAGTCGCTCTCTGGCAGTCCCTACGCACGGCTCACGGTGACGACATGACCGCCGCGCTCGCCCACATCGGCTCCACGCTGAGCGGGGACGAACCCGGTGAGTCCGGGGAGGTGCCCGACGAGTTGTCCAGCGCAGTCGACCGGCTGGTCGAAGAGCGATCCGCGCCTCAGCTCTTCGAGGACCTGATCAGCCGGTACCTCGCCTCCGTCGGCCGAAGCGGTGCTCAGGCGGTCTCCTCGCCCCGGCTCGTCCGCGCCTTCGCTCACTTCGCGGGCACGGCGGACGGATCGGCGTACGATCCCACCTGCGGCATCGGCTCCCTCCTTCTCGCAGTGGCGGGTCCACGGACAACACTGCTCGTCGGCCAGGACACCCACACCGGCCTGGTGCGCCTGGCCCGGCTGCGTACCGGCTTTGCAGACGGTCCTCCGGCGCAGGTGGAGGTCGGCGACTCGCTTCGGGACGACCGCCTCCCCGGCCTGCGGGCTCAACTCGTTGTCTGTGACCCGCCCTTGGGACAGCCCGACTGGGGGCGCGAGGATCTGCTGCTCGATCCGCGCTGGGAACTCGGCGTCCCACCGCGCGCGGAGAGCGACCTCGCCTGGCTCCAGCACTGCTACTTCCACACAGCGCCCGGCGGACGCACAATCATCACGCTGCCGCCGTCTGCCGCCTACCGCAAGAGCGGCCGCCGCATCCGCAGCGAACTCGTACGCAGGGGTCTCCTGGTCTCAGTCACCGCTCTCCCCGCCGGCTTCGCGAGCAGCCACAGCATGCCGCTGCTGCTGTGGGAACTCCGTCGTCCCTCCATGCCGGGCGACGAAGTCCGCTCCGTACGCATGGTCGACCTCACGGCCAACGACCCCGACGGCCCCCTCGACCCAGCTCCGAACCAGATCGCCGACGTACCCCTGATCAACCTGCTCCGCGATGACGTCGACCTCAGCCCCACCACGTACATCACCGCTGCCCAGCCCGACTACCCCGATGAGTACGCAGAGCTGCGCCGAGCAGTCAGGGAGCAGCTTCGTGAACTTGCCGCACTGCTCCCGACTCTGCCAGCAGGTTCCGGCGCAGGCACGATGGACGAGCTGAACGCCATCGATGTCAGTGACCTTGTCCAGGCGGGGCTTGTAGCTACGGAGGGCAGCGAAACCATCTCCACGAGCGACCAGCTCGACACCGACTACCTGCGCGGGTTCCTCCGCAGTGCCGGCAACACCCGCCGCAACACCTCCAGCACGGGGACGCACCGCGCCGACCTGCGGGGTGCGCAGCTACCGCAGATGGACATCGACCAGCAACGCCGCTACGGGGAAGTCTTCCGCGAGTTGGGTGAGTTCGAGCGGAGGATCAAGGAAGTTGCCAAGATGAGCGACCGGGCCGCACGGCTCGCCTACGACGGACTGACCAACGGCGCTCTCGCGCCGGACGTGACACGAGAAGGTGACAAGTGAGCGACACCAACCAGCAGTTGGCCGACTTCATCTGGTCGGTGGCCGACCTGTTGCGCGGGGACTATAAACGGTCCGAGTACGCCAAGGTCATCCTGCCGCTCACCGTATTGCGCCGGCTTGACTGCGTCCTGGAGGAGAAGGGCACGCGCCAGGGGGTCCGAGACCGTGCCGAGTCGTATACCGGAGAGCGTCCGCACGCACTGCTGCGGGCCGTGGCCGAGCTGCCCTTCTACAACGTCTCGAAGCAGGACTTCAAGACCATCGGCAGCGACGACAAGAACGTCTACACCAACCTGAAGGATTTCATCCGGGGCTTCTCCCCGGAGGCCACCGAGATCATCGACCGCTACGACTTCCACATCCAGATCGAGCGGCTGAACGACGCCGGTCTGCTGTACCAGGTGGTGAAGAAGTTCTCGGACATCGACCTCAGCCCCAGGCGGGTCAGCAATCACGACATGGGCTACGTCTTCGAGGAGCTCATCCGCAAGTTCGCGGACGCCTCGAACGAGACTGCCGGTGAGCACTTCACTCCGCGCGAGGTCGTCAAGCTGATGGTCGAACTGCTGCTGGGGCCCGACGACGAGGTCTTCGTCCGCCCGGGGCAGGTTATCGACATCCTGGACCCGGCCTGTGGCACGGGCGGCATGCTCGCCGCGGCCGAGGAGCACATCAAGCAAATCAACCCGGACACGAGGGTCAACCTGTACGGGCAGGAGATCAACGCCGAGTCGTACGCCATCTGCCGCTCGGACATGCTCCTCAAAGGGCACGCCGCCGAGAACATCCGCTTCGGCAACTCCTTCACACGCGACTGGCACGAAGGCGCGGAGTTCACGTACATGCTGGCCAACCCGCCCTTCGGAGTCGAGTGGAAGAAGTCCGAGAAGGCGGTGAAGGAGGAGCACGAGGAGAAGGGCTTCGCCGGTCGCTTCGGCGCCGGGCTGCCCCGCATCAACGACGGCTCCTTCCTCTTCCTTCAGCACATGCTCCACAAAATGAAGCAGCCGAAGAAGAACGAACAGGGCGAACTGACCGGCGGCTCTCGCATCGCGATCGTCTTTAACGGCTCCCCGCTGTTCACGGGCGGGGCAGGGTCTGGAGAGTCGGAGATCAGGCGCTGGATCCTGGAGCAGGACCTGCTGGAGGCCATCGTCGGCTTGCCGGACCAGCTCTTCTACAACACCGGCATTTCCACGTACTTCTGGATCCTCTCCAACCGCAAACCCAAGCAACGCAAGGGCAAGGTCATCCTCCTCGACGCACGGGGCGAGTGGGTCAAGCGCCGTAAGTCCCTCGGCGAGAAGCGCAAGGAGATCTCCGAGGAGCAAATCCGTCACATCTGCGCCATGTACCGCGACGCCGAGCAGATCGCGGCGGACGAGAACCACCCCGACCACGCCAAGATCAAGATCCTTCCCAACGAGGAGTACGGCTACAAGCGCATCACCGTCGACCGTCCCCTCAAGCTCCGCTTCGAGGTCACCGAGGACACACTGACCCAGCTGGCCGAGTCTGCAGCCCTTGGGAAGCTACTGGGCGACAAGACGACCGACCCGCAGGAACTGGCGAAGCGGCAGCGGGAGTTTGCGGACGCACTCAAGCCGCTGATCGGCGAGGTGTGGCAGACGAAGGCGGAGGCATGGGACGCCTTGCATAAGGCCATCACTGCAGCCGGCCTGCTCTGGCCCTCCTCCGCCACTTTTCAGAAGGCGCTTCGAGACGCAGTCGGTGTACGCGATCCCAAGGGCGAGGTGCAGTACGCGAGGGGCAAACAGCCTGAGCATGACCCAGAACTGCGTGACGCGGAGAACGTTCCGATGGGGCAGGACATTGATGAGTATCTGGTGAAAGAGGTGAAGCCACACGTCAAGGATGCGTGGATCGCTGAGCTCAAGAACCCGAAAACCAAGACGACGGAGCGTTACAAAGAGGGCTACGAGATTCCATTCACGCGACATTTCTATGTATACGAGCCGCCGAGGCCACTTGCGGAGATCGATGCGGAACTTGAGTCGCTTGAAGTTGAGATTCAGGCGCTGTTGGGCGAGGTGACCCAATGATTGCCTGTCGGATCAAAGACATCGCGTACATCAACCGACGGACACTTGCCGAGGACACGGGCGAGGATTTTAGTTTTCGTTACATCGACATCAGTTCGGTTGATAGTCTCGGAAACATCACCATCCCAAACGATGAAATACGTTTCGCTGATGCGCCGTCGCGAGCACGTCGTCTAGCTCCCGCCGGGTCCGTGATCATTTCCACGGTACGTACCTACCTGCGGGCTATTGCCTCGGTACCGGCCAGTGACAATCCCTTGGTATTCTCCACAGGTTTTGCCGTACTCGAAGCTGGGCCAGAGGTAGACAGTCGCTTCCTCGCGTATCACTGCCGTTCCCAACCTTTCATCGATGAGGTAGTCGCACGGTCTGTTGGGGTGAGCTACCCAGCCATCAACGCAAGCGAGATCGGTAGCTTTCCCATTGAACTGAAGCCCCTGGAGGAGCAGCGCCGGATCGCTGACTTTCTTGACGCTGAAACCGCACGCATCAATCGCCTCACTTATCTTAGAACCCAGCAAGCGAAGCTGCTCACTTCTCACGGCGTGAGTCGACTCTCGGAACTCTCCAATGGACTCGCCGAACGATTTGGAGAAGTCCGCCTCCGGCATCTATTGACGCACATCGAGCAGGGCTGGTCACCCCAATGCGAGGACCGGCCAGCTGAGGCAGGGGAATGGGGTGTGGTCAAGGCTGGCTGCGTAAATACTGGCCGCTTTGACCAGCTTCAACACAAGGCACTGCCCATTAATACCGAACCGCGGCGTGAGTATCGTTTGAGATTGGGAGACTTGCTCATGTCACGAGCAAGTGGATCACCCAAGCTAATTGGTAGCGTGGGTATCATCCGGAAGCTCGAAAGTAACCTTCTTCTGTGCGATAAAATCTATCGGCTGAGTCTCGATCAGACGCGAGCCAATTCCGATTTCGTGGCACACATGTTGCGCAGCCATCAATCCAGAGAGCACATCAAGAATGGAATCTCTGGAGCTGAGGGAATGGCTAACAACCTGCCAACAAGTGTGGTCAAAGATTGCGTAATTCCGAACGTTCCGATTGTATTGCAGGATCAGATCGCAACAGATCTGGATCGGGATGTTGAGGACATTGAGCGTGCGCGAGCGGTATTGGAGCATTCCATTATGTTGCTCGCCGAACGCCGACAGGCACTTGTCAGTGCCGCCGTCACCGGCCAGCTCGATGTGACCACCGCCCGCCGCACCATCGCGTGACTCCCCAAGTCCGCAGCTCCCGCCCGCTCGCCCGAAGGAGCCACCGCACCGTGACCCCGACTCCCCGCCCCCGCCGCGTTGACAACGAGGCGGCCTTCGAGATCGCCGTCGAAGACGCCCTCCTCACACGCGGGTGGGAGCGGGGCCTCGCCAACGCCTACAACCATGAGCTCGGCATCGACACCTCCGAGCTCGCCATCTTCCTTGGCGCGACGCAGAACGACGCATGGCTCCGCCTTCAGGCGGAGTACGGCGCCGACGAGAAGATCTCGATCCAGAGGTTCGCCAAGCGGATCGCCCAGCAGATCGACTCTCGTGGCGTCCTCGATGTCCTCCGTCACGGCGTCGTCGACCAACGGGTCAAGTTCCAGCTGGCGTACTTCCGCCCCGCGCACACCCTCGCGGTCGGCGTGCTGGACAACTACGACGCCAACAGGCTCACCGTCGTCCGGCAGTTCCACTACTCCGCGAAGACGCCGGCCAAGTCCGTCGATCTGGCCTTCTTCCTGAACGGGCTGCCACTGGCCTCAGCCGAGCTCAAGAACCACACCACCGATCACCCGCAGACCGCCGAGGACGCGATCCGCCAGTACCGCACCGACCGCGACCCGAAGGAGACGTTCTTCGCCAAGCGAACGCTGGTGCACTTTGCCGTCGACCCGACGCTGGCGTTCCTCACCACCCGTCTGGCCGGGCCCAAAACCCGCTTCCTCCCCTTCAACATGGGGTCTGGCGGTCCGGGGCAGATCGGTGGCGCGGGGAACCCCAGCAGGGCCGAGACCGACGGGACGTACCCGGTGTCGTACCTCTGGCAGCAGGTCTGGGCGCGGGACAACTGGCTGGAGCTGCTTGAGCGCTTCCTGCACATCGAGGACGCGCAGGCGAAGGCTGGCAAGGCCCCGTCGCACCGTCCGGGCAGCGCGCACACACAGCCGATGATCTTCCCCCGGTTCCACCAGTGGCACGCCGTGCGACAGCTCACCGCACACGCGGCCCAGCACGGGGCTGGGGAGAACTACCTGATCCAGCACTCGGCGGGTTCCGGCAAGTCCAACACCATCGCCTGGCTGGCGCACAGGCTGTCCTCCCTTCACACCCCCGAGGATCCGGCACACCTGGGCGAGGCCGTCCGTGCCAAGGGACTGGGCACCAACGAGCCGGTGTTCGACAAGGTCATCGTCATCACGGACCGCCGGGTCCTGGACAAGCAACTCCAGGACACTATCTTCCAGTTCACCCACACCCCCGGAGTGGTGCAGCGGATCGACGAAGACTCCGCCCAGCTCGCCGAGGCCCTCACCGGATCCACGGCTCGGATCGTGATCACTACGCTCCAGAAGTTCCCATACGTCCTGAAGAAGGTCGGCGGACTCGGCACCCTGCGCTACGCCGTGATCATCGATGAGGCGCACTCCTCCCAGGGCGGCGACGGTTCGGCAGCGCTGAAGAAAGCCCTCGGCGCGCACACCGTCGACGAGGACGGCGACCCGCTCACCGCCGAGGCGCTGGCGCGGGGCCAGCAGCCGAACATGTCGTTCTTCGCGTTCACTGCCACGCCCAAGCCCAAGACGCTCCACCTCTTCGGCGTCCCGGTTCCGGACAGCGACGAGTACGCGCCGTTTCATGTGTACTCGATGCGTCAGGCCATCGAGGAGGGCTTCATCCTCGACGTGTTGGGCACTTACTCCACCTACGCCACCTACTTCAAGCTGCAACAGGCGGCGGCCGAGGAGGCAGAACGGCAGGTGGACCCGCGCAAGGCCCGCGCCAAGCTGGTGCGCGCGGCCCTGATGTCGGACGCCTCGATGGCCTCCCGCGCGAAGATCATTGTGGAGCACTTCCGATCGCACACGGCGGCCAAGCTCGGCGGGCGGGCCAAGGCCATGGTGGTCACCCCCAGCCGTGAGCACGCCGTACGCCTCTACCAGGCCATCCGCAGCTACATCGAGGAACGCGGCCTGACCGACTGTGGCACTCTCGTGGCCTTCTCAGGCGCGGTCAATGTCGACAGCATCGAGTACACCGAGCCCAAGCTCAACGGCTTCCCGGAGAAGGAGCTGCCTGGCCGCTTCGGCTACGTACGCGCCGACGACCCGAGCGCCCCGACCATACCCAAGCCGGAGTACCGCCTCCTGGTCGTGGCGGAGAAGTACCAGACCGGCTTCGACCAGCCGCTGCTGACGACGATGTACGTCGACAAGCCCTTGGCCGGCGTCGCCGCCGTGCAGACGCTCTCCCGGCTGAACCGCACCCATCCGCTCAAGTCCCAGGAAGACCTGTTCGTCCTGGACTTTGCCAACAAGCCCGAAGTGATCCTGGACGCCTTCCAGAAGTACTACGAGGCGTCGCTGACTGAGATCACCGATCCCAACCTGCTCTTCGACCGGCTGGACGAGGCCATGGCGTACCAGCTGCTCGTCGAGTCCGAGATGGACGCCCTCGTCAAAGCGTACTTCGAGGCCCTCGACGGCGGCCGGGCCACCGAGGAGCAGATCAAGAAGGTGCACGCCAAGCTGTACCACTACACCGCCCCGGCCGTGGACCGCTTCAACGCGCTGGCCGCCCAGGAGCGGGACAAGGCGGAGGAGTTCCGGCGTGCCCTGGAGTCGTACGTCAAGGCGTACGGCTGGCTGTCGCATGTCATCGGCTTCGACAGCACGGAGCTTGAACGGCTTTTCCAGTACGGGCGCTTCCTGCTCAGGCGGCTGCCGCGCCGAACCGGTGCCGCCGCTGCCGACATAGGGGAGACGGCGCCAAGCCACATGCGGGTGCAGCAGACAGGCACCCCGGAGCTGAAGCTGGAAGCCGTCGGTGCCCAGGTACTGCCCGGACTGGTGCCGGAGGCGGCAGGCTCCGCACCGGAGGTCGAAGAGCGGTCTCTCATGGAGATCATCGACGAGCTGAACGAGGAGCACGGGGCAGGGCTCACCACGGCGGACCAGATCTTGCTGGGCCAGCTCGTCGTGACCATCGCCGAGGACCCGGACATGCAGCAGCTGGCCCTGGCCCAGGACTCGGAGATCTATGGTCGCGAACTCGCCAGGGACATGGACAGCTTCGTCATCAGGCAGGCGCAGTCCAACGACGCCCTGATGGTCCGCTACTTCGACGACGACAACGTCAACCGCCTGTTCAAAAAGGTGGCGACGGCACAGTCGTACAACCTCATCCGCCGCCCGGCGCGTCGGGAGGCGGACCGGCAGGCGACCGCGGAGCGCGCCGCCCAACTAAAAAACGGCACGCACAAGCGCACAGAACCCCCTGCGCCGTAGCCTTGTCAGGCGATCAGCGCAGCACTCGCACGGAGAGGGAACCCGATGGGGGACGTGACACCGGCGCAGGACGGGGCGGAACCTGCGAGAGTACTCGCCGGCCGCTACCGGTTCAAGGAGCCGGTCGGCTCCGGTGGCATGAGCGATGTCTGGCAGGCGTACGACGAGCGGTTGGATCGGCGTGTCGCGGTCAAGTTGATGCGTGTCGAACAGTCCTCCTCTCCGTTCGCGGCTGGGCGGGCAGGCCAGGATGAAGCTCTGGAGACCAGGCGCCAGCGCTTTCTGCGGGAAGTTCGTACCACTTCCGATCTCCACGATCACCCCGGAATCCCGGCGGTGTACGACACGGGCATCGATGACGCGACCCGTCAGTTGTACATCGTCATGCAACTGCTGAAGGGACGTGAGATCTCGACCTTAATCTGGGACACCGACTACGACGATGAGCCGCTACCGCTCGCGTGGGCAGCGGCCATCGGCGCGCAGATCGCCTCCGTCCTGGACGAGGTCCATCGCCGGGGCATCGTGCACCGCGACATTAAGCCAGCGAACCTGATGCTCACCCCCGGCGGAGTGGTCAAGGTGCTCGACTTCGGTGTCGCTGCCCTCCTCGGCGCCGGGACGCACCCCCATCTCACGCAGGAGGGCATGACGGTCGGCACTCCCGCCTACATCTCGCCCGAGCAGTGCCTTGCCAACACGGTCAGCCCAGCCGCCGATATCTACGCCCTCGCCTGCGTGCTCTACGAACTGCTCACCGGGCGTACACCTTTCACGGCCTCGAACGACCGTTCCTACCTCTGGCACCACGTACACAGCGAACCGCCGTCGGTCAGAACCCTGCGCCCCGATGTGCCCGACGAGATCGAGCAACTGCTGCAAGGCATGCTGGCGAAGGAATCCGAGCAGCGACTCGCCGCAGCGGCTGTCTACGAGGCGCTCCTCCCGCACGCACTCAGGGGCACCCCGCCCGGCACTCTCCCGCTGCTGGCGTCCGATGGCCGCGATCTGGACCCTTGCCGGCCGTTCACCCGGCCCTTCGGCGGCTGGACCCACCTCACCGCGACAGACACCCCAGTTCCTGCCCAGCCTCATGTCGTGACCAGGTCCCTGACGGACGACGAATTCGACGAGGTGGTCGACCGAGCGGCGAAGCTCACCGAGGAGGGCCAGTTCGCGCAGGCTGCAGACCTGCTCACGGACGCCCTGACGCGTGCGGTGGACGACACCATGACCGAGGACCTGAGCCTGTCCCTGGCGCATGTGCACTACCTGGGCGGATCCTTCCGTGAAGCCGCCGCACTCTTCGAGCGGGTCGGTGCGACGGTGAGCGGTCGGTACGACACCGGCGCCGCGTTGGTCCAGGAGTGCCGGTACTACGCGGCGCAGTGCCGCATGGAGCTCGGCGAGTCCACCGCGGCCCTCGCTGCTTTCGGCGCCTATGTACGGCAGGAGCCTGACGAGCACGACCAGGGAGCTGTCGATCGACATCTCGACGCGCTTGCCCGGATCATGCGTTTGGAAGCCGGGGCTGAACGGTTCCCGCAGGCGCACGCCGCGGCGATCGTTCTCCGCAACGCGATGAAACGCTACCGCGGCCCCCAAGCTCCGGAACTCGCGGAGATCGACGGCTTCCTTGCCAGGCTCCGCCGGCTCACCGATTGATGCAGCGGAGTGCCATCGCGGTCTCCGATAGGCTCAGATGGCGCGGGTGCACAAGCAGGAGGTGGCCAAGCGGTTGCTGTGCCAACTGGGTTTGTCCTCGCCAGCTGATTCGCTTAGCTGGCCTGCTCCTTGGCCGCGGACGTGAGGCTTCCAGGATGAACGGGAGTCGACGGTCGTGCCTGGCGGCATATGGACGTACAGACTCCGGAATCGAGATCATCGCAGCTCAAGTGGCCAAGCCCAAGACTGTTCGAAGGCTGAAGTTTCCCCGTGATCTTGGGCACGTTGTTGTTACGCCGCAACGACTTGGTCTTGCCGGTAGCGCAGGCGTGTTTCGCGGGGGCGCGAGATAGCCCCAGTGGATGTGCTTGCGCAGGCGGCGTCTGTTGTAGAAAGGTCTCGATACGCGCTCGTGGAGTTCGCTGATGCAGGAGCTGCACGCGAACATGGGGGCCGGGAGGCCCGCGACGCTTGCCGGCCCGATCCATAGGACGCGTGTCCTGCGCCAGCCGCAGTACAGCCAGCAGATCCCGTCCACCCATGGGTTCTGGTCATCGGTCTGGGCAGGCGCGGGCAGCCCTCCTCGCGCGAATTCAGCGATCCCGGGTATCACCATTCGGTCAAGCACCGAAAATCTCTCCAGTTCGATTCCCCACCGATTGAGGGTGGCCAGATGCATCGTGCTCTGGCTCTGGGCGGGGACTGTGCGCCGCGGGGGCGGCCTCGTGGTCGATGGTTAGCGGCGGATGTACGCGAGACCGGGGGCTCGGTCCAGGTCGAGGGTGAATCGATCCGCCAGGTCCGCAGTGCCGTTCAGGGTGAGGGTGTAGCCGTTGCCGGTGTACGTCGTCGGCCCCGCTTGCGTGAGTTGGTCCCTGGTCCCTCGGCGCCACAGGTGGAGGGTGTCGGCGCTGCGGGTGAGTCGCAGGCTTCCGGGGGCCTGATCGCAGGTGTAGGTGCCGAGTTCGAGCGGCGGATCGTGGAGTCGAAGCAGGGTACGAAGCTGATCGCGTTGACGGAACCGAAGCCGACCAGGTGGTCCAGAACCTCTTCGGCGCGGCCCAGTACCGCCGGGGTCACCGCGGCGATCACGCCCACGCTGCGGCCTCGTTCGGCCAGAAGATTCAGGGAGGCGGCGACACGCGGGTAGACGGGCCTACCGTCGTAACCGACCCGCCAGGCGTTGCCCTGGGCGTCCCCGTCAAGGGAGACGCCGATCCGCAGATCCGGGCAGAGGTCGTCGAACATGTCGAGCCAGTCCCGGTCGAGCAGGACACCGTTGGTTTGCAGGGTGACGCGGACGACTTGGGGCAGGCCGGCCAGCTCCGTGAGGATCTCGGCGATGTGGTCGCGGCCTGCGGTCAGCGGCTCGCCGCCGTGGAGTTCGACGGCGAGCGGCCGGCCCCCGAAGAGACTGGCCAGGCGACTGATCTGGCCGGCACCCACCCGGGCCCCTCCGGGAGCCTCCTTGCGCTTCTCGTAGCAGTAGAGGCAGTCGATGTCGCACGTCTCACCGCGTGTCTTGACGATGACCGACACCGCGGTGCCGGTGTCGTCGACGTCCAGGCTCCGGTAGAGCCTCTCGACCAGATGGCGCTGTTCTGTGCTGAGGTTCATCGACTGCCCCTCCTATTGCTGCCGTGACCGGACGAGTGGTCAGTCGGACAGGCGTCCCAGTAAGGCGCCCTGGCCTGACTGGAGGATGTGCGCGGCCTCCAGCGGCATCCAGAAGCACTCGAAGTGAGTGGGCTCCTGCTCGCCGTCGTGGTCCTCCTGGCTCATCCACCGCTCCGGAGTCGGCTCGGTGAGCTCCAGGTGGAAAACGTGCCGGTGCTGGATCTCGAACCGGTACGGGCTGATGTCGTACTCGGTCTCACCGAGCTTGCGCACGATCTTGAAGTCCGACAGGCCCGTCTCCTCACGGGCTTCGCGCAGAGCTGGCGGCCTCCGGGGTCTCGCCGGGGCGGATGCTGCCCGCCGGAACCTGGATGCCGACCTCCTCGTAGGAGTAGTCGGTGTGGCGGAACACCAGCAGCCGCCCGTCGCGCACCACGTAGACGAGGACTTTGTCCTTCGTGACCTTCTCAGGCATAACAACAACATCCATGGGGTGCAGAGTTGAACCGAGGGGCCCCGGCCCGCACAGAATCCGGGGCCGGATGTCCCGGCGGCTGACCATGATCGGTAGCGACGCCGGGAAGCCCACGAGTCTAGATCTTGTGACAGAACGTCACGGCCGGACCGATGGGCCCTCGAACTTCCGTTCTTCTGAAATGACTTGATGTCTGCTCCAGGGACATAGAGGGCCGGACATGTTCATCGCAGCTTGTAGCCGTCGGTGGTCCTCCATCTCTGTTCCTGTGGTTGGAGCCAGTGCATGGGTCGTCTGTCGTCGGTACGTCGATCAGGGCCCAGGTGCTTTTCGTGCCGTCGCCGTGCGGCATCCAGCCCCAGTCGCGAGTCAAGGAGCGGACCAGGACCAGACCGCGCCCGCTCTCGATGCTGCCCGTCGATCCATGCCGCAGGATCGGAGGGGTGGCCGAGCCGTCGTGGACCTGGATGAGGAGGAGCGCTGCGCCATACGTGGCGGTGAAGCCGATCTCGGGACATGGGGCGTGCCGGACGGCGTTGGTGACGAGTGCGGAAGCAACGAGCTCGGCATCGTCGATGATCAGGGCATCGAGATCCCAAGCCTCCGCGATCCGTCTGACCAACCTCCGGATCTAGGGCACGGATCGATCGGACTGTGCGAAGTTCATCTGCACATACGCGTGGCGGAGTTCTTGGTCGTGCGCGCCAGATGCCGCTACGTTGCCGTCGCCCCGGAGGGGGCTGCTGGGTGCTTGCAGAGTGCGAAGCCGCTCAGACCCCAGACAGGGCGCCGTCTTCTTCTCGACGGTGGATGCGCCGACCCCGTGGCCATGATGTTCCATCGACATTCGCCCCTCCTCGCCCCGTAACAGGCCGTTCGGAAGCACTGCTTGATGGCACGTCAGAACGCTAGAAGGATGAACAGAGAGGAACCCGGAAAATTCTTCCGGGGTGGGGAAAACAAGCAGCACCAGGCTGGGGGTCATGCGAGGAATGACCGAGACGCTGAGCATCGGGGAACGCGTCGCCTGGTATCGCCGCCGACACGGCGTGCCGCAGGAGGTATTGGCCGGCCTCGTCGGGCGGACAGCCGATTGGCTGAGCAAAGTGGAGAACGGCCGCATCGAACTGGACTGGCTGTCCGTGATCAAGTCCCTGGCCGACGCTCTCGACGTACAACTCGGTGACCTGCTCGCCGAACCCTCACTTCTGGACTGGACGCCCGACATCTTGGGCGGCACTGTGCCGAAACTGCGGGAAGCCCTGATGGACTACAAGCAGATGTCCCCCCTGTTGGCCTCCGATTCCGCCAGCCACCGGACCTGGAGATCCTGCGTACCGAAGTCGGATCGACCTGGTCGGCCTATCAGGACGCGAGATACGCGCGAGCCACCCGTCTGACGCCCGGAACCCTCGCGGCAGCCCAACACGCTGTCCGCGCCTACGAGGGCGAGCAGCAGCGGGAGGCCCAGGCCCTGCTCGCCATGGCCTACCAGGGTGCGGCCATGGTGCTGACGAAGATCGGCGAAGCTGACCTCGCCTGGATGGCCGCCGATCGGGGTCTGGCCGCGGGCGCAGGAGTCAGGGAACCTCATCGTCACCGGCTCGCTCTTCAGGTCGGTTGCCCACTGCCTGCTCGCCAACGGCCGCCCATCTGCCGCCCGGGACCTTGTGGTGGCCTCCGCCGGCTACCTGGAGGGCGGTCTCGCAGACGCCTCGCCGACGTACCGGTCGATCTACAGCACACTCTTTCTCGTCGGAGCGATGGCCGCGGCCCGGATCGAGGACCGGGCCACAGCGAACACGTTCCTCGCAGAGGCCGAGCAGACGGCTCAGCGTCTCGGACATGACGCCAACCACATGTGGACGGCGTTCGGCCCGACCAATGTCGCTATCCACCGCGTCTCAACGGCCATGGAACTCGGCGACGTCCAGATCGCCGTCGACCAGGGGCCACGCGTGGACACCTCCACCCTGCCCTTGGAACGTCGTGTCCGGCGCACCCTCGAACTGGCCCGCGCGTACAGTGCCCAGAACCGCACGGACGAAGCTCTCGTTCTCGTCCTGGACGCGGAGGAGCTCGCGCCCGAGTAGGTCCGCCACCACTTCATCCCCCGCCACCTGGCGACCGCCTGGTTCGGCAACAGCGCGGCAAGCCGAGCCATCTGCTGGCCGGCGTGGCTCAGCGGCTACGCGTCATCGGGTGATCCGGGCGCGACGACTACAGTCGTTGCCATGAGCGACTCGGAAGCCCCCGAAGCGGTGGCCCGGCCCCGTACCGCCGCCGGGGTGCTGTTCTTCGACGAGGCCGGGCGCGTGCTGCTGGTCAGGCCCACGTACAAGCCCGGCTGGGAGATCCCCGGCGGCTACCTCCACCCGGGCGAGACCCCGAGCGAAGGCGCAGCTCGGGAGGTCAAGGAGGAGATCGGCATCACCCCGCCCATCGGCCGCCTCCTTGTCGCGGACTGGGCACCCCACCCGACCGAGGGCGACAAGCTGCTGTTCGTCTTCGACGGAGGCATCCTCCCGGCTGATGAGCGGGCCCGGATCGTCCTGGACGGGGTGGAAGTCGACCAGTTCGCGTTCCACCAGGCCCACCAGATCGACGGGCTGCTCATCCCCCGGCTGGCCCGCCGTGTCCACACGGCGCTCGGTGCCCGTGCGCGATCAGCGACCGCCTACCTTGAGAACGGGGCGGACCTCGGCGCCGAGGGCTGATCCACGCGTTTCTAGGCGGCCCGGGTCGCGGGGCGTTAGAAAACCTGGAGTCCGTGCCACACGACGTGGTCGGGGTCGATGCCGGGCAGTCCGGGGCGGGGCGTAGTGATGGGCTGGCCGTGGAGAGCGTCGATGGTCCGGCCCGCATGGCTGCGCGCTACGTAGGACTGGGAGACCTGTATGTGCAGGGCGTGCGTTAGTCCGAGGACGCCGAGATCGAACAGAGCGTGGTGCAGGGAGCACAGCGCCAGGCCGTTGTTCACCTCGTCCGGGCCGTCCTGGCTGTGCCACCGGACGTGTACGGCTTCGAGTCCGACGGGGTTCCGACCGAGCGCGCCGTCGAAGCCGCAGAAAGCGCAGGCGTACGCGTACGCCCGCAGCACCTCCTCCGCGAACCCGGCCCGCCGTCGACGCTTCTTCGCCGGCCCATGGTGCGCTGCGTTCTCCAGCCCGAGCAGGTCCAGACCCACGGCGTCACAGATGGCGGTTCCAGGGCCGGGGTGAAGTGCTGGTCGAGCAGGAGCCGGGCTGCCGCCGCCAACGTGCCCGGACCGGCCAGCAGGCCCTCGATGTGAGGATGCAGCCGGCCATGGGCTCCCCTGGTACGCAGCCAGCCTCCGCGTTCCGGGGCATCCGGGCCGATGGGGTTGCCGTCCCGATCTCGCAGGTACACAGATCACGGCGACTGCGCGTTTTTGTTCCTGACACCGCCTGCCCCGGTTGACGCTGCGTCGCCGGAAGCGGCGTAGCAAAGTCGGCCTAGAGCCGAAGGTGGCGGGTCTCAAGGGCGCTCGACGGCGTACGTCAGCACGATGTTGAGCGCCCCGCTCACGACGCGAACAGGTCGTCTTGGACGTACTGGGTGACGTTCCGCTCCGGATAGAACAGACCTAGCAGCATGAACGTCTTGGGGTGCTTGGCCATGTTGCCGACGAAGAAGTGGACAGACCGGTTCGGGGTGAAGATCAGGTCGTACCAGCGCTTGCGCAGTGCGTCGTTGACTCCGTTCTCGCCGTACTTGCGAAGGAACCTGCGGTAGGACTGTCCGGCCTCCCAGTCCTTTAGGGCCATGTCGTGTGTTGGGCAGCCGTCGTCCGCGCAATAGAAGGTGTACCGGAAGTCGAGCGGCACCCACTCCAGCGGGTTCAAGTCCTGCTCGAACAGATCGAGTTGATCGGTTAGTGCCGCCTTCGAGGCCGTCCAGGGCGCGGCCGGCTCCAGTCGGAAGCGAGTGACCTCGGCGGGCCGGAACACTCCGAGGGAGGTCGCTCGCTCCTCCTGGTCTCTTTTGATGGCGCACAACGATGGGGCGACCAGCGGCTCGATGTGCTTGTACCGCTTCTGCCAGCCATCATCGGATGGCACTTCGCCCACGATCTTCAGCGTGTCGAGGTCGGGACGGAGGCTTTCCGGCCGTGAGTCCCGTTCTGGACGGTGCGGCTCGACGTCAACTTCGATGATCGAGTACTTGGAGAACTTGGTGCCTTCGCTGAGTAGCCGGAAGGGCACCGGGAAGAGCCGGACGTGCTGTGGCTCGCCCTGGTCCAGCCGTATGCCGGCCACACAGCTGGTCTCGCGGTACTTATTGGACAGCTCCGGATACGTTTTGACCGTGATCATGATTCGCGCGCGCTGCCGCTTCCCGAATGCTGACGCCGCCATGGTGTGCCCCCTCCATCGGTCTCCCCGATCCGATTGGAAGAGAGGCATGCACCTCTGACAAGAGCGCCTGCGGAAGCCGGGGACCAAGTCAGGCCAAGGGATTCACCGATACTGCGGCAAGATTGCGGACCGTCTCCAGGACGACCTGCCGGTGGCAGCGGCTCTCGTCCTTCTCGAAGCACAGCACCGCGACCCGCGACGCTCGGGCGTGCAGTGCGAGGCGGTCGAGGTCGGACTGCGCCGCCTCGGACTGCAGCAGGCCGCGGAAGCGTGCCCGACCCACTTCGATGCGGCCGTCCCAGAAGGGCTCCCGATTGTCCTTCGGATTGCCCAGGCCACGCAGGTGCGTGTACTCGATGCCGGCTTCGGCCAGAGCCTCCCCGAGGCGGGTCTTGCTGAAGCCCTTCTTACGGCTGATCGGGGTGAGTCGTACATCCGCCACGACACTGATGTGGCTGTTGACGAGCGAGGCGACGAACGAGTCGATGTCCCGCCCCTCGTATCCGGCTGACCAGAGACCGGGTGTAATGGGCGGGACCTGGGCCGCCTGGAACAGATCATCGAGGGAGACCGCAAGAGCCTTGGCCACCGCGCCGACGGTGAAGAAACCTGGCTGAATCGCTCCCTCGCTCTCAAGACGGCCCAGCGTCCCGACGGTGATGCCTGCCTCCTTGGCCAGCCGTTCCCGCGTCCACCCGCGGTTCTCCCGAAAAGCACGTACTCGCTGGGCTAGCGCACGGGCGTGGTCGTGGGGAGACGCTGAGCGATGACCTGCCATGTGCGGTGTTCCTAACGACCGTTGGGGCGGCCCGCCGCGGTGTTCCTGGTCAGCTACGAGCCCTGGATTCGCGAACGCGCAGGCCAGAGGGCGCTTGAGCGCCGCTCTTCCTGCGGCACTGGAGACTGCTCCTGGGAGAAGCCGACCAAGATCTTCTCCCAGATTTCTCCCAAGCGATCTCCAGGAACCACTCAGGGGCCCGACCCGCACTGCGGATCAGGCCCCTGACCTGGTACTTCACTGTCGGGGTGGCGGGATTTGAACCCACGACCTCTTCGTCCCGAACGAAGCGCGCTGCCAAGCTGCGCTACACCCCGATGTCGCTCGTGTGGCGGCGACATCGATTACTTTAGCCCACCGCTGGCCGGAGACGAAATCCGGTTTTGGGGTGGCTCCGGGGGGTCAGGGGCGGGGGGTCAGGGTGAGGAGGGTGGCTTCGGGTGGGCAGGCGAAGCGGAGCGGGGTGTAGCGGTTGGTGCCGCAGCCCGCGGAGACGTGGAGGTAGGAGGTGTGGCCGGGGGGGGGGGGGGGGGGGGGG
>NZ_FMDK01000218.1 GCF_900091995.1 Streptomyces sp. MnatMP-M17 | reverse complement strand
ATCGTGCAGATGCCAGGCCGCGTCGACCTTGGGCCGCAGTACGGTGTCCAGCCGCTCCGGAGTGAGGGCTCCGATGGTGACGTCGTCGAGCACGCCCGCCGTGTGCACCACGGCGGTCAGCGGATCTTCCGGCGAGAACCGGCCCAGCAGCTCCGCCACGGCGCCACGGTCGGCGACATCGGCCGCGGCCACTTGTGCGTCGGCTCCCAACGCGGCCAGTTCGGCGACGAGTTCACCGACGCCCGGTGTGTCCGGACCTCGGCGGCTGACCAGCAGCAGCCGCCGTACGCCGTACGACTCGGCCAGATGGCGGGCGAACAGGGCGCCGAGTCCGCCCGTACCACCGGTGATCAGTACGGTGCCCGCCGGGCCGACCGAGGCCACGGCGTCGGTGTCGGCGCGGCTCGCCCGTACCAGCCGTGGTGCCGTCAACCGGTCGCCGCGCAGGGCGAGTTGCGGCTCGCCGGTGGCGAGGGCGGCGGGCAGCAGTGCCTCCGCCTCCGGACGGTCCACGTCCACGAGGACCAGTCGGCCGGGATGCTCCGACTGTGCCGCGCGGACCAGGCCCCATACGGGAGTGCTCGCCAGCGCGGTGACGCTCTCGCCGGGCTCCGCCGCGACAGCACCCTGGGTGAGGAGCAACAGCTTGGTGTCGTCGTACCGTTCGTCGGCGAGGAACCGCTGGATCAGACGCAGCGCACCCGCCGCTGTCTTATGGGCGGCGCCGGCCTCGTCCTCTCCAGGCACGTCGGTACGGAACTGGTCGACGCGTACGAGGACGACCTCGGCGGCCTCCGCGCCGTCCTCGCCGCCCTCGCCGTCCGTGCCCGGCAGTTCACCGTGGAGCGCCTCCGCGATCCGGAGCGCGCCCGGAACGATGGCGGGTACGGGCACGGCCGTCCACTGCACTCCGTACAGAGCGTCCGGACCGCCGTCGGCAGCGGCGAGCTGGTCCCGTGCGACGGGCCGCAGGACCAAGGAGTCGACGGCGACGACGAGTTGGCCCGTGGCGTCGGCGGCGGTCAGCGAGAAGGTGTCGGGGCCTGTGGGAGAGATACGTACGCGCAGGGCGGTGGCGCCGGTGGCGTGCAGGACGGTGTCGCTCCAGGAGAACGGCAGCCGGATCGAGCCGGCCGCCGCGCTGCCCGCCAGTTCGGCGGCGTGCAGCACCAGCGGATGGAGGACCGCGTCGAGCAGCGCCGGATGGATTCCGAACCGGCCCGCGTCCGTGTGGTGTTCCTCGGGAAGGGACACCTCGGCGTACAGGTCCTCGCCCTGGCGCCAGACGCCCGTGAGTCCCTGGAAGGCGGGACCGTACTGGTAGCCGAGCTCCGCGAGCCGCTCGTACAC
>NZ_FMDK01000537.1 GCF_900091995.1 Streptomyces sp. MnatMP-M17 | reverse complement strand
TACCGGAGCCGATCGCTGCCGCGTGTCAACGGCTCGGCGGGAAAGGTGAGTTCGGGCACGCCTGCCGGTTCAGGGAAGGTCCGCGGCCTCAGCAGAGGCTCTCGTCCAGTCCCTCGGTGTCCTCGCCCTCCTCCTCCAGCGCCTGTCTGACCACCCGCAACGCCATGCCCTCCGCATATCCCTTGCGGGCCAGCATCCCCGCGAGCCGGCGCAGCCGCCGGTCGCGCTCCAGACCGCTGGTCGCCCGGAGCTTGCGGGCGACCAGCTCGCGGGCCGTCGCCTCCTCCTGATCCGCGTCCAGTTGCCCGACCGCCTCCTCGATCAGAGCGGCGTCCACTCCCTTCGTACGCAGCTCGCGCGCGAGGGCCCGTCTGGCGAGTCCTCTGCCGTGGTGCCGTGACTCCACCCAGGCGTCCGCGAACGCCGCGTCGTCGATCAGTCCCACGTCCTCGAAGCGGGAGAGCACCTCCTCGGCGGCATCCTCGGGGATGTCTCGCTTCTCCAGCGCGTCGGCCAGTTGCTTACGGGTGCGCGGAGTCCCGGTGAGCAGGCGCAGACAGATCACCCGCGCCCGCTCCACCGGATCCTGGGGCGACAGCTCCTGCTCGGCCCTCGACGAGTCGAAGCTGTCGCCCGGTCCTTCCGCTCGCCGCCTCTTCTCACCAGGCACGGTACGGATCAGCTCTTGGCCGCTGCCGCCTTGGCCGACTTGGCCTTGGAGGCGGGAGCGGTGGCGGGCGCCGACTTCGCCGGGTCCTCGGCCGGGGCCGGAGCCGGAGCAGCACCGGCCGCGTCCGCGGCGGGCTCGGCCTTCGTCTCCGGCCTGACACCGATCCCGAGCTTCTCCAGGATCTTCTTCTCGATCTCATTGGCGAGATCGGGATTGTCCTTGAGGAAGTTACGGGCGTTCTCCTTGCCCTGGCCGAGCTGATCGCCCTCGTACGTGTACCAGGCGCCGGCCTTCCGTACGAAGCCGTGCTCCACGCCCATGTCGATCAGACCGCCCTCGCGGCTGATGCCATGGCCGTAGAGGATGTCGAACTCGGCCTGCTTGAAGGGCGGCGCGACCTTGTTCTTGACGACCTTGACCCGGGTGCGGTTGCCGACGGCGTCCGTGCCGTCCTTCAGCGTCTCGATCCGACGGATGTCGAGACGCACCGAGGCATAGAACTTCAGCGCCCGGCCACCGGTCGTGGTCTCCGGCGAGCCGAACATCACACCGATCTTCTCGCGGAGCTGGTTGATGAAGATCGCGGTGGTCTTCGACTGGTTGAGTGCGCTGGTGATCTTCCGGAGCGCCTGGCTCATCAGCCGCGCCTGGAGACCCACGTGCGAGTCGCCCATCTCGCCCTCGATCTCCGCGCGCGGCACCAGGGCGGCGACGGAGTCGATGACGATGAGGTCGAGTGCTCCGGAGCGCACCAGCATGTCCACGATTTCGAGCGCCTGCTCGCCGTTGTCCGGCTGGGACAGGATGAGATTGTCGATGTCGACGCCGAGCTTCTTCGCGTACTCGGGATCGAGGGCGTGCTCGGCGTCCACGAAGGCCACCGCGCCGCCCGCGCGCTGCGCGTTGGCCACGGCGTGCAAGGTCAGGGTCGTCTTGCCGGAGGACTCGGGACCGTACACCTCCACCACGCGTCCGCGCGGCAGGCCGCCGACGCCCAGGGCGACGTCCAGCGCGGTCGATCCGGTGGGGATGACCTCGATCGGCTCGTTCGGCCGCTCGCCGAGGCGCATCACCGCGCCCTTGCCGAATTGCCGTTCAATCTGTGCGAGCGCGGCGTCGAGCGCCTTCTCGCGGTCGGTTCCTGCCATGGGTTCCACCCGATTTGCTTGTGTCGATCGCTTCACGTCGATGACGCTATCCCCTGCCACTGACAACGCGTCCCGACGTCCTCCCGGCCTGTGGACAACTCCGCTGAAACTCCATCGGTGTCCGCGCGCGATCCGCACGGCCGACCGGACCCCTATAAGAATGGATGTTCGATTTTAGTGTCAAGCGTTTCCCATGGCATGCCGAAGACGGGCCATGCGTAGGAACTCTGCGCGAGCCCATACGCGAGGCCCGTGTCGGCTACGGCTGCCGGTCGTCCTGCCGGGGCCCGTCGGCCACCGCCTGGGCCGCCCGGACAGGCTCCGGACCGTCGTCGGCCCGCAGCACGCGCCGTAGCTGCCGCAGGACCGACCGTCCGGGGCGCGGCCTGCCGCCCCGCACCCGCGCGTCGTCCATCACGTCGTACCGCTTCACATACGCGCCGAGGAACGCCTGCAACGTGGCGACCGCCGGGATCGCGATCAGCGCGCCGACCGCGCCCAGCAGCGCCGTACCGGCGACGACCGAGCCGAAGGCCACCGCGGGATGGATGTCGACGGTCCTGGCCGTGAGCTTCGGCTGGAGCATGTAGTTCTCGAACTGCTGGTAGATCACCACGAATCCGAGCACCCAGAGCGCGTACCAGGGATCGGTGGTGAAGGCGATCAGCATCGGCAGAGCGCCCGCCAGATACGTACCGATGGTCGGAATGAACTGGGAGACCAGCCCTACCCAGATCGCGAGCGCCGGTGCGTACGGCACGCCCAGGATCTCCAGCACGATGTAGTGCGCGACTCCGGAGATCAGCGCCATCAGTCCGCGGGAGTAGAGATAACCGCCGGTCTTGTCGACCGCGATCTCCCAGGCGCGCAGCACCTCCGCCTGCTTGGCGGGCGGGAGTACGGAGCAGAGCGCGCGCCGCAGCCGGGGCCCGTCGGCCGCGAAGTAGAACGAGAACAGGAAGATCGTGAGCAGCCGGAACAGCCCGCCCAGCAAGGTGGTGGAGATGTCGAGGACGCCGGTCGCGCTGTTCTCCACGTACTTCTGGAGCCAGTCGGAGTGCAGCAGGCTGTCCTGGACGGCTACCCGGGACAGCTCCGTACGGAAGGTCCCGTTCAGCCAGTTGATCACCGAGTCGAGATACTGCGGAAAGGATTCGACCATGTCGATGATCTGGCTCGCCAGGATCGAGCCGAGCATCACCACAAAGCCGACGCACACGACCAGCACCGCGAAGAAGACCAGGAATGTGGCGAGTCCACGCCGCATTCCACGCGCCGCCATCCGGCTCACCGCGGGCTCGACCGCCAGCGCGAGGAAGAAGGCGATCAGCACATTGATCAGCAGTCCGATGAGCTGATGGAACGCCCAGCTTCCGAGCTGGAAGCACGCGACGAGCGCCAGCGCGAGGATCATGGCGCGTGGCAGCCAGCGTGGCATGGCGACCTGACCGCCGGTCCTGCCGCCCGCCTCCGCGCTGTTCCCTCCGCCGCTGCTCCCGCTTCCCGTACTCCGGCTTCCCGATCCGGCATCGGCACCAGCACCCGCCTCGGCGGCCGAGGCAGGCTGCGGCGCCGACGCGTCCACAGGAGCGCTCGGTGAGGGAATCGGCGGAGCGCCGGGCGATCGCCCGCCCGCCACGTCCGGTGCGGTTTCGTCGGTCTCGTCAGTCGGTGCCACCGGGCCAGTGTCGCCCACCGCCGAGGCATCCGGTCCCTGGTCGCGGCCCTCTCCGGCCACCGGCGTGCCCGTCACCGCTTCTCCGGCGGAACGCCCATGGCGGCGCAGACCGCCCGCCAGACATCCTTCGCCTCCCAGCCCGCGTCGAGCGCCTCATGCACCGTACGGCCGCCCAGTTCGGCCATCACATGGTCACGGGCGAAGGAGTCGGCGTAGGCGGCGCCGAAGTAGTCCGCCATCCGCTCCCAGAAAATCGTCAACCGCATGGCACCAGTATCGCGTCCCTGAGAGTGCCGCGGGGCCGGTCTCCGTTGCCTCCGGCACTTTCCGCCCGACGGTCGGAGCATGGCTGGCACAGCGGCAACGACCGCGTCACCTCTCGCCCGCGATCTGCTCGCGACCGGACCGGTGGTGGGGCTGCTGCACCGGAACGAGGTGTGGCACGCCCGGCTCTTCCGCGCCACCGACTTCTCGCCAGGGCGCCGGGGACCGCGCTGGAGTGGCGGCCGATCGTGACCATCGAGGCGCCGCGGACCCTGCGCGCTCACGGCCGACCGCTCGACGGGCGCTAAGGGCTGTCCCGTAATCGCTGGTGGGTCAGCGCACGGCGTCAGATGGAGGGGGTGCCTCCCGTGCCGTTCAGGCTACGGGGGAGCATCGCAAGG
>NZ_FMDK01000385.1 GCF_900091995.1 Streptomyces sp. MnatMP-M17 | reverse complement strand
CGCCCGCCCCGCCGCCTCCGCGCGGCGCGCCCTGCCGACTCGCCTGCGCGTGCTCTCCCTCGGCGGCGGCCCGACTACCCGCCGGTCGCACGCCGCCGACGAGCTGACCACCCTGCTGGACCGTACGGGCGCGCTCAGCCCGCAGGACGCCGACGACCTCGCCGTCCTGCTCGACGGAGCCGGCGATCGCAAGACCCTCGGCTGGCTGCCCACGCAGATCCCCGGCCGTGAGACCAAGGCCCGCGTTCTGGCCTGGCTGCTGGACGACCGCGCCCTCTACCTCACCACCCTGCCCGCGGTCACGGACCGCATCACCACTGCCACCGACGTCCTGCGCCTGCTGGCCGTCCGGTCCGGCGGCGACCCCGGCCTGACCTCCGCGGTCCGCATCACCACCGTCCCGCGCCCTCTGCGCCGCGCTCTGCTCCAGGCCCTCGACGGCCTGGACCCGCAGTTCGTCGCGGAGGACCTGCACCGGTACCCGCTCCGGTGGAAGGCGGCCGCCGAACGGCTGCACGTCTTCGAGTACGCCGACCGCTTTCCGCGCGCCGCTCTCGCGTTCGCCGCGCTGCGCTCCACCCAGCTCGGCGACGACGCCCTGTCCACCAGGCTGCGCGCCACCGCCCGCGCCACCGACGGCGTCGAAGCCGACGGCGACACGATCCGCGTCCCGCTCTGGGCGAGCCAGGTCGAGACCGCCCTGGCGGCCGCAGACGTGCCCGGTGCTCTGGCCCCGCTGAGCCGCCGGCCGGGCGAACTGGTCCGCCGCCTGGACCACTTGCTCCGCCTGTCCGGCCCGGACGGCACCGAGCCCGTCCTGGCCGAACTGCGCACCGCCGCGCCCCGCGTCGCCCCCGCCGTCCTGCTCTCGGCACTCGGCGCCGTGCGCTCGCGCACGCAGCCGCCGCTTCCCGGCCGGGTGTTCTTCCCGAAGGGCGAAACCGCCCGGGCGTACATCACCCCGGATGAGCGTGCCCCGCTCAACCCGGGAGCCGCCGAGGAGGCCACGCGCATCCTCACCGGCGAGGTCCTGCGCCGTGCCGGAACGCTGCCCACGGCCGATGTGGCCGTCCTGGACGCCGAACTCGACGGCATCATCGCCCCGTTCGCCGAGCGCACCGCCTCGCGCGCCCTGGTGACCCTCCCGCGCGGCAGCGAGCTGCCCGTTCCCGACGGCCGGACGCTGCGCCTGTTCCTGCACTGGATGGAGTCCGCCGAGTCCGGCCGCACCGACCTGGACCTGTCCATCGCCTTGTTCAACGAGCGCTGGGAGCACATCGGCACCTGCGACTACACCAACCTGCGGTTCGGCAACGACGCGGCCGTCCACTCCGGTGACCTCACCAGCGCGCCGCCGCCGCACGGCGCGTCCGAGTTCGTCGACCTCGACCTGGACAAGCTCGCCGCCCTCGGCGCCCGCTACGCCGTCGCGGTCGTCTACAGCTTCAACAACATCCCGTTCGTCCAGCTGGACGACGCCTTCGCGGGCCTGATGGCCCGCGACGAGCCGGGCACGACCGGCGCGGTCTTCGACGCCCGCCAGGTCGAGCAGCGCTACGACCTCACCAGCGCCTCGCGCGCGAGCGTCCCGCTCATGCTGGACATCGCAGGACGCACCATGCGCTGGCTCGATGTTGCCCAGGGAGTGACCGGCACCCACCACGCCGTTCACCGCCACGCGGACGACCTGGCCGTCCTCGCCGAGCACCTGACTGCCCTGTTCGCCTCCGGCGCCCGCGTCAGCCTCGGCGAACTGGCTCTCTGGCACGCCGCCGCGCGGGCCCGCACGGTCATCGTCCGCCACCACGACGGATCGGCCAGCACCTACCAGCGCCAGACCCAGGAGGACGTGACCGCCTTCGCCGCACGCATCGGCGCCCCGCACACCGACGATCCGGCGGACCTGCGCGACGCCTCGCTCGCCTACCTGCTGCGCGGCGACATCCCGCTCCCGGTCGGCGCCGAGGCATACGCCCTGCACGCCGGCGGACTGGATGCCGGCACCCTGCGGCTGCTGTCCGCCTCGGACCTCGTCGCCTCGCTCGCGAGCTGATTGCCCGGCGGGGACGGCCCATGCCGTCCCCGCCCGAGTGGGCTGTCGCGGCAACTACTGCGGCGAGGCGAGTACCCGACCATCCAGTACGACACATAAAACTTGACTCCAACCCTTCTGTAGGGTACTTTTTATGTGTCGAACTGACGGCGAGGCGGCCCTGCCCGAACGCCATCGCCTGATGCCCGCCAGCTCTTGTCGTCCAGCGGAGAGGACACCGGCCTACGGAGCCGGAAACCGGGGTTCGAATCCTCGCAGGAGCACCGCTTAGACCCCCAGCAGTCCAGCACGCCCGACTCCGTCGGCCCGATCACGACGAGGTGAGACCGATGACCGCCTACACCGTGCCCCTGACCACATACGCGGACACGGTGGTACGCGTCGAGACGGACCTCACGGACCTGGACGCGGTCGTGGAACTCGCCCTGGAACTGGTCGACGTCGGCTCGCTGTGCAACTACTGCGGCGACATCGAACTCGGTGACGACTGGAAGTGCGTCACGGTCGACGGCAAGCCCAACCTCACCCCCCTCGGCGACGGCGCCTACATGGTCACGCTGACCACACACGCCGGCACCGCCGTCGATATCGAGACGGACCTGACCAACCCGGGCGCCATCGCCGAACGGGCGGTGGAGGACTGCGATACCGGGTCGCTGTGCCACCAGTGCGCGAGCACGGTCACGCTCGGCGACACCTGGCAGCCGGTCCTCATCGACGGCGTTCCGACGATGACCACCCATACGAAGTGACCACCGCCGATCGCCAACCACCTGCGAAGGGCCCGATGACGCACGCATTCGACCTGTCTCCCACCGAGGACGCGTGGTGGGCAGCGCGCGACGCCTACCGCGTCAGCACGGCTGCCCTGCTGCGCGAGGCCCTGCCCGCCCTGGGTCTCCTCGGGGAGGACGACAACCCGTACCGGACCTTCCGCTGCACCCTGCCCTCCCACGTTGATGGGGATCGTTGAAATTGGCTCTGTCCGCAGTTCCGTGAATCCCCAGGTCAGCAGCCGGAACGCGGGATCGTTTCGGCAGCGTACTTCCTGCCGTGGCGAGCAAGACGGTTGAGGATGTGCTGTTTCCCGGGATCGATGTGCGGGTGGTGGGGGTGAGTGACTCCTCCGGCATCCTGGTCGTGGAGGCGGTGTCGGCGGCCCGCCCAGGCCGGTGCCCGACCTGCCGCAAGCAGGCCCGCCGCGTACACAGCAGGTATCAACGCACCCTGGATGAACGGCCTTTGGGGTCGCGTCGGGTCATCATTCGGCTGCAGGTGCGCCGATACTTCTGCGACCGCAGGAGCTGCTCCCGCACGACCTTCGTCGAGCAGGTACCGGGTCTGTCCACGCGCTACCGCCGTTCCAGCATCGGGCTGGCTGCGGTCGATCGCGATCGAGCTCGGCGGCCGCCCCGCCGCACGGCTGTGCCGCCGCCTGCGGCTGACCGCGGGCCGGACCCGGCTGCTCAGGCTGCTGACGGCACCGGCAGTGCCGGACCGTGCTCCGCGGGTGCTGGGGGTGGACGAGTTCGCCTTCCGCAAGGGCTGCACCTACGGCACCGTGCTGGTCGACGTCGAGGCCGGCCGGGTTGTGGACGTGCTGCCCGACCGCACGTCCGAGACGTTCGCGGCGTGGCTTACCGAGCATCCCGGAGCCGAGATCATCTGCCGGGACCGGGCCACGGCCTACACCAAGGCGGTCAAGGAAGCCGCCCCCAATGCCCTCGAAGTCGCTGATCGCTGGCATTTGCTGCAGAACCTGTCCGCCGCGGTGGAGAAGACCTGCCACCAGCACCGCGACTGCCTGCGCAAACGTGCCGAGGAGGAGACAGTGACCGAGGTGCCGGAGGTGGCCCCGATGCTGTTACCGCCCGCGGAACTGCCCCGCACCCAGATCATCGAACGCACCCGCCACCGCTACGAGGACATCCACCGCCTGCTGGAGAAACGCTGGACGATCAGCTCCATCGGCCGTCGGCTGGACCTCGACCGCAAGACCGTGCGCCGCTTTCGCGACACCGACCTCGACGAGCTGCTGGCCTCCGCCCGCGAGCGCCGGCCCAACGGCGTCCTGGAGCCCTTCAAGGCATACCTCCATGCGCGCTTCACCGAGGCGCAGGGCCAGGTCAGCGGCACCCGACTGTTCCTGGAGATCCAGGCGCGCGGCTACCGCGGCAGCCGACAGGTCGTCCGCAAACACCTCGCCGCCCTCCGCGCGGGCACCGCCGAACCGATCCGGGCCGACATCCCGAGCCCTCGCAAGATCACCTCGTGGATCATGCGGCCTCGGGAGACGCTCACCGAGAGCCAGGACGAGCGACTCCTACAAGTCCGGCTCGCCTGCCCGGACATCACTCGGGCCTGCGATCTCGCCCGGACGTTCGCCGACCTTGTCCGCCACCAGCGCGGATACCTGCTGCAGGAGTGGATCCGGCAGGCCGAACAGGACGCACCGAAGCCCATGAAGGGCTTCGCCGGCTTCCTCCGCCAGGACCTCGACGCCGTCACCGCCGGACTCACCCTGCCCTGGAGCTCTGGGGTCGTCGAAGGGCATGTAAACAGGGTGAAAACACTCAAGAGGGCTATGTACGGCCGAGCCTCATTCGAACTCCTCCGGACCCGCATCCTGATCGGCCAGCAAGCGTGATCTCTTAATGCAGAAGACCGTGGCTCCGAGCAGTTGTACTGTCAGGCGCCGTGAGTACGGACATCCACGGCGGTATCGAGTTTCGCCATCCCGGCGTCGGCACGGACTACTACGAGGGCGAGCCGTGGGTCGGCGCAATGGATCTCTGGCCCTTGTACGACGAGACCGACTACGCGTCCTTCGGATGCCTCTTCGGCGTGCGCAACTACGCGGGCTACCCGCCCCTGGCCGCGGAACGTGGGTTGCCCGACGACTTGTCGAGTGGGCTACGCGAGCGCCTTCAGCCTTGGGTGGCAGACGGCCACCTGGCAGGGGCTACCTGGGTCAGCTGGGCTGAGATCGCGGGACTGGATCCAGCAACTGCTCCGGAGCACTACATTGGTCGGCTCACGTGGTCATCCCTGGCGAAGCCCTCAATTCTGCATCAGCAACTTGTTCCGGCTGAATGGTCTCCGGAGTTGGTTGCTGCGGTGGGTCCACGCCCACAGGAACTGGGAGGAGGCGACCATTACGTCGAGTGGATCAGCGGAGACTTGCTTTGCCGCTACGAGTCGTTGACGGCTGGTTCTATCCTGGGCCCCAGGTCCCACTGGCCACACGTGTTTGCCGTAATGAAAGCCCTGGCGGATCGTTTCGGTGATGACGCCGTTCGACTCGTTGTGGCCTTCGACTGATCAAGAACGCGTCAGCTGGTCCCATCACGGAACTGCGGCCAGAGCCAAAATCGCGGATCCCCATCAACGTGGCCACCGAGCCGGGTGAGGTCCGGGTCGAGGTCACCGGCGACATCGTCTCGCTGGTCATCAAGGGACTGCCGGTCACGGTGATGCGGGAGGTACTGGTACCCCGCGCCGGCATCTGCTTCTCCCCTTTCACTGTCCAGACCTCCCTGGGCCGCGTTGCCAGCGAAGGACGCTTCACCGCTCGGGTCCACGGCGCCTCCCAGCGCCTTACGGTCCACGCGGGGGGCGTGGCCGACGCGACCCTCACGCTGCCCGCGCTGGTTGCCGCCCGCGCCCTCCGCGCCATCGCACACCACCTGCGGCCGGCCGCCCGCCCGTGATCGGACAAGCCACCGCACGCTGGTGCGACGACCGGGGCCACCCCTTCGTCACCTATCACCCCTGGCTCCACCGCAGCTACTGCCGCTGCGGCCGACGCCAGGAGGCGGGCGCCCAGCCCATGGACTGGGCAGCGAAACAAGCGGTCCACCACCACTGCCCGCCGGCCGGCCCCTGCCGGTGCTACGTCCGGGGCAAGCCCGTCGGTCCCTGACTCCCTTGCGCTTCCCCCGGTTGCCCGAGCAGACCCTGTCCACGAGATGAGGAGCCGAGATGCACGCGCCGCCAACCGTGACCCCCGGCATTCGCTCGTCGGCTGACGCGCCTACCGCTTCGACGCCGGCCGAGGTGCCCGGCTGCCCCGCCACCCGCATCGCGCAGCAGGCAGCGCGAGAGGCAACCCGAGCGGCGGACACGGCAATGCGGGCGGCAGCCCGGAGTACGGCGGCGAACAGCGCCAGGCTCGACACGATCATGTTCGAAGCACACCAGGCCGCCACCGACGCAGAGCGCTACGCCCGCCTGGCCGCCGAGGAAGAGCGGGCCGGCAACCCCGCCACCGGCCGCAACTTCACCGCGCTCGCGATAGCCCGCGCCGTGGACGCCCAGCGTACGGCCGGAGTGCCGTGCACCGCCGAGGCCCTGGCCGCGCTGATCGAACGCCAGCGGACCGAGGCGGAGATCCAGGAAGAGGCGCGCGCCGAACGGGAGCGCGACGCGGCCTACGAGGCGGAACAGCGCGCCACCACGGGCATGGACGCCGACAACCGCGTACGCCTGGAGGTCGCCAAGTCCACCGCGCGGCAGGAGGTCCCGAGCTGGGGATGGAGCCAGGGGATGCTCCGTGCGATGGAAGCCGCCCAGGCCCGCAAGCTCTACCGGCGCGACGGCTACGCCTGGCAAAGCCGCGACCCGGGACAGTTCACCGGAGGCCGGAGAGTCGCCCGGGAACGGGTCCTCATGCTCGCCAGCGCCGGATTCCTCGCCGTCGGCCGCGGAGCCGACCGCGCGATCACCATGACCCCCATGGGCGAGACCGCCCTCTACTTGGCCCAACTGCACCCCGACGGCCTCCACCCGGACGACCGGACCGCCCACCAGGCCCGCCTTGCCGCCGGCCGCCGGCGGGGACGCAGCAGGGACGAGGTCAAGGCCGCTGCCAGGCGGCTACGCCCCTTGGACCGCCACTTCCTGCGGTCCTTCAAGCGGCCGGTCACCCTCGCCGAACAGAACGCGCGAGCAGCCCTGGAGGCCGAACAAACCTGGGAAAGCGACGGCGGCGCCATCTGCGAGCCACGCAGACCACAACCCCCGAACCGCGCTGTGTCGAGGCAGCTCTCCTTCTCACTCCGCCACCAGCCGTCCGCTGACGCACCACGCCCGGAAACGCCCTGACCCCACTGCCGCGGACCGTCCTCGCCCCTCCAACCTCCTGGGAGCCCCCTGTGCCCGCCCGCCAGAACGACACCTTTCCGCCCTTGCCCCTCATCGAGGACCCGCTCCGGCTCGTCACTGACGATCCGGCATGGACCTACACCTCCACCTGCGCCGGCGGCGGAGGCACCGCCCCCCTGCGGGTCTGGCGCACCGCCGACGGCGGACACCTCGCCATCGTCACCCAGAGCGTCGGCCCGGTGAGCATCACCAACGCCGCCGAGGAAATCACCGCCGCTCTCATCAGCCAGTACCCCGGCCCCGTCGTGATTCTGGAGCACTACCGCGCGGGCGACGGTGCGCCCCACGACCGGCTGGACCAGGTCCTCGTACGGCCCGGCCGCGTGCCCGAATGGAAGGCCGTCTGGCCCATCCCGCCGGCCAACCCGAACTTCGAGACCCACCAGGACTGGATGCGCGAGTGCGGCGCCACCCTGCTGAGCGCCCGCGCCCGCTGACGTCGCCCGACACCCAGGAGCAGACCATGCGCATCACGATCTGGCACAACATGCACCGCGACCACTACGACGGCTACCGGCGCCACCACCCGATGCTCAGGGTGTTCTCCTACACCGTCCCGGACGGCGACCCGGAAACCGCACTCTGGCGGGCCGTGGAGATGTTCAACGCACCCGCCGAACTCCTTGCCCCGGGCGACCGTGCGACCGCCGCCGGCTACCGGGAGCGCAAACTGCGCTCGTTCTCCACGGGCGACGGTCTCAGCGTCCTGCTGCAGGGCTCCACCGCGGAACGGTTCTGGGTCAGCAACGGTCTGCAGCTGATTCCCCAGCCCACCGCCTTCGAGCGCCTCGGAACCGAAGGGAGCTCTGTATCCCAGCCTCTCGGCGAGGCCGTCACCTACCTGATTCCCGCTCTCGGGGATCAAGTCCGCGTCGGCCTGTTCGATGTCGAAGGCGCCGGTGGCGCAGACCTGCGGAAGGCCATCGGCGCGCACCACGCCGTGGCGGCCGGTGACGTCGTCATCATCCCGTCGCCGTAGCCGGAGTGCCGGGCTGGACGATTCCCACGGCCGTCCGAGTCCGTTCCAGCAGGCGCCGGCCTGTCGCTCCCCGCTCGGGAAGTCGATCCCGATCAGACTGATCAGTATGAGCTCGAGCACCACGGAATCCGCCGACGGTCTCGGCGTGCACGCCCATAGCGATCGGTGCTACGAGGCCCTGATGGGCCGTGAGGGCGACCGACGATCCGGAACGTGCGTGCTGGCAGCGGACGAGGCTTGGGATTTCGACGCGGTCACCGAGGGCTGGCTGGCGCACGTCCGCGACCGCTTGGCCGCACACGGCATGCGTTACGACCTGGAGCAAGACCAGGTCGAAGTGCCGTCCTCCCTGTCGCTCGGTGAGGCGCGGCGCCTGTGCGGCGAGATCGTCGGAGGCTTTCACGCCTGGCTCGACGGCGTAGTCGAGGAGGTACGCGGCGGCCGACCTGACCCCGAGGAATGGGACGCACGGAGCGAAGACGACGCCGGAGCCCGGTGGATCAAGTGGGCGCCCGGGTAGGCCCCGGGGCCAGCGTCCGGTGTTCGGCGGCTCTGGGGCGAGCGCCGGTGTGGGGTGAGGGACGGCTATACCCAGGGACGGCCGTGTCCGGCCGGACGCCGACTACGCCTGCGGGGCAAGGAGTTCAGCTTCGACCGGGTCGCTGGCGTAGTCCCAGCCCTCGGCGGCGCGGCAGGCGGCGTAGGTGTAGGCGTGTCCGCGGTCGCAGCTGTATCCGGTGTCGGTGTGGTGGACCGGAGCGCCGCATTCGTAGGCGGTCGGGCCGTCTTCGTCGTAACCGGCGATGAGCTGGTCACACCGGTTGTCGGATTCGTGGACTTCGGCGGGAACGGCATCGTGCACGGGAATCTCCTTGGCTGGCAGGTCCGACGGGCGGTCAGGTCGCGGGCGCAGCAGTGAGCTGGCCGCACCGACAGGAGCAGCAGCGGTCGCAGTCCTGGCAGACGTCGTGCGGGCAGTGGCCGCACGGGAAGCGCCGATGAGGCATGCAGCCGTCCCGTTCGGTCGCGGCCGGAGCGTCGTGCCCGGCGGGAGCCCAAGCGGCGTCCCAGGGGGGCGGCCAGCCCAGTGCGGCGCAGATGTCAGCCTGGGATGGGCACGAGGACGACACCAGACGTCCGGCCTTCCACTGCTGCCCGCTGCGCAGGAGTGCGGCGAGGGCGTGGAGAGGCTCGTCGACCGTGGAGGTCGGCGGCGGTGCGGTCCGAGTGGGGGCGGTCTGGTGGCTGGGCATGCGGCTCGCTCCTGTTCGTCGTCCGTGCAGGTTCGTGTCTTGCTGGCGTTGGCCGCCCTGCTCAACGGCCGCGCTGCCGGGCGACGGAGAGCGCCGTACGCACGACCGCGCCCCTGGGCGTGAGCGACCACACCTCATCGGGCTGTTCGCCGCGAGGCGGCACCTGGCCGCTCGTGCGCCGCCACACCACCAGCCGCGAGGACATGGAGGCGTTGGGGAACCGCTCCTCCGGCTGGACGTTCGGGTGACGAACGGGGCCGTCGCGGTACGTACGTGAACGCTGGTCCACAGAACGCGACTTGAGGACTCGCTCCGGCACGGCCAGGTTCGGCGCCCACTCCATGGCCTCGCCGCTGTGCGTGGGCTCGCTCTGGAACACCCAGAACACCGTCAACGTGACCTCCTGAAGTGCGCGCCGTCAGATTCATTAATCTAGCCCAAGGGGATCCGTCAGTCGAGTTTTATGTGTCATCTAGGGTGTCGCCGATACGCCGACCTGACTCCGGTCCACAGTTCCCGCCCTCCTCCCGTGCCGACTTCCGGCAATCGAGGTCAAAAATGTGCAGAACTGCACAGGACGCAACAGCCCGCGGCTCGTTGTACCTCCGGAACGATCCGAGGGAGGAACTGTGCTGCAGGAGATGAACGGCGCGATCTACACCAGTGCGACGGACAGCGAGCGGCAATTGGCGGAGGCCATGGGAGCCGTGATGCAGTCCTTCGCCCGGCTGGCGGGACGGCTCAGGCAAGGCGAGTGGCCTGCCGTCCGCCTTGATGCCGGCGGACTGTGCGACGCCCTCGCCGGCCTTGACATGCTGCTGGCCGCAGGCGGCATCGAGCTCGGCGCCAATTCATACCGGCCCGACCGGGTGCAGGCGCTACTGGAGGCGGCCGGATATCCCATGTCGGCGCTACAGGAGTTGGCCACCGGCGACTACCGGGCGTTTGCTGAATGCGTGCGCAGCCTGGTCCGCCGCGACCTGGCGGAGTACGGGGTCCACGCCCGCGGACGCGACGGACTCTTGGCCCGCTCGGCGCACGCAGGGATCACGGAGGCGGAGACCGCTCGGCTGACCGGCCTTTCGCGCAACACGGTCCGCAAGGTCCTCCACGCGTAGCCGCCCCACGGCGGTGCGTCGACGCTCGGGTGGACGCGTTCCCGTGCAGCCCGCATTGAGGGTGCGCGCGGCGCCCGCGCACGGTCTCGCGAAGAGCGCGCTTCACGGGAGCCCAGACTCGACACATATAACTTGACCCAATGAGTTCGGGTGGGGTATCCTTTATGTGTCGGCGGGGGTGATCGACCCCACTGGCGCCGGACAACGAGGAGCGGCCGATCCGCGCTGTCCGGCAGGTCCGTAGCTCAGCTGGTAGAGCGGCCCCCACGCCGGGGGAGGGTCAGGGGTTCAAGTCCCCTCGGATCGCGAAGTGTGCTGGAACGCGCCCCTCCAGAGGCGACGCCCCGTTGAGAGGGCGCGTCCCAGCACACCAGAACGGACTCGCCCGGCCTGATATCACCGGTGCGAGTCGAAAGAGGGGTAGCTCCCCTCCGGAGCTCTGGTGTTGGTAGCACGCCCCCGCGTGGGGGAAGAGCGGGATCACGCCCCGCAAGCTCACGAAGCCGTACGGCCCGCCCCGCCTCACCCCGAGGCGGACCGTACGGCTCACGGGTACGGCAGGGACGGTCCACTCTCGCGGAGTGGCCACCCGCGTCCGGAACACCCTCTGGCAGGTCGCTGAGACCCGGTGCGCGAAATCCGGAGTCGGCCCGCTATGGCCCCGGGCGCGGACGTCGAGAACGGACCGTCCGTCGCGCTGTCGCCTGTTTCCGGTTCAGCACGGAGCATGCGGCGGTCGCCGCCCGCTCTGCTGTCGCGCCGCGACCCGGTGCCCAGAGGTGATGGCCCCATCCGGGGCGCGATCGCCGAACTCCCGCCGGTCCCCCGCGGCTTCGTGCCGCACCGGGGGACCGGCGGGTGCCCC
>NZ_FMDK01001195.1 GCF_900091995.1 Streptomyces sp. MnatMP-M17 | reverse complement strand
GGCCGGCGAGGATCCGTCAGATCCGTCAACGCGGAATGATCCTGCGGCCCGCCGGGATCTGGTCGCCGTACGCCGCCGCGGCGCCGGCACGGATCTGGCGCCCAATGCCTGAGCTGTCCCCCGACGCGCTGCTGGCCCTGGACCGGGCCCATGTCTGGCATCCGTACGGGCCCATGCCGGGCCGCAGTGCGCCGCTGGTCGTGGAGTCCGCGTCCGGGGTACGGCTGCGGCTGGCCCAACCCGCGCAGGGACAGCGCGAGTTGGTCGACGGCATGGCGTCCTGGTGGTCGGCGATCCATGGCTACAACCACCCGGAACTCAACGCGGCGGCGCACGGTCAGCTCGACCGGATGAGCCATGTGATGTTCGGCGGCCTCACCCATGAGCCCGCCGTCCAACTCGCCTCTCTGCTTGTCGAGATCACGCCCGAGCCGCTGCGCCATGTCTTTCTCTCCGACTCGGGCTCGGTGGCGGTCGAGGTCGCGGCGAAGATGTGCCTCCAGTACTGGCGCTCGCTGGGACGTCCGGAGAAGCGGCGGCTGCTGACCTGGCGCGGCGGCTACCACGGCGACACGTGGACGCCGATGTCGGTGTGCGACCCGGACGGTGGTATGCACGAGCTGTGGTCGGGGATTCTGCCGCGGCAGATCTTCGCGCAGGCGCCGCCGGCGGAGTACGAGGAGACCTACGCGGAGGCGCTGCGCACACTGATCGCCCGGCACGCGGAGGAGCTGGCGGCGGTCATTGTCGAGCCGGTGGTACAGGGAGCGGGCGGCATGCGCTTCCACTCCCCCGAATATCTGCGCGTGCTCCGGGAAGCGTGCGACACGCACGGTGTGCTGCTGATCTTCGACGAGATCGCGACCGGGTTCGGGCGTACGGGCACGCTCTTCGCCGCCGGACAGGCCGGTGTCTCACCCGATGTGATGTGTCTGGGCAAGGCGCTGACCGGCGGCTATCTCTCCATGGCGGCGACGCTGTGCACCGCGCGGGTGGCCGACGGCATTTCGCGCGGGGAGGTGCCCGTACTGGCCCATGGGCCGACGTTCATGGGCAATCCGCTGGCCTCGGCCGTTGCCCGTGCCTCGATCGAGCTGCTGCTCGGCCAGGACTGGGAGGGCGAGGTCAAACGGATCGGGACGGGCCTGCGCGACGGGCTCGCCGAGGCCGCGTCGCTGCCGGGAGTACGGGATGTCCGGGTGCTCGGCGCGATCGGTGTCGTCCAGCTCGACCATGAGGTGGACATGGCGGCGGCGACCAGGGCGGCGGTGCGTGAGGGCGTGTGGCTGCGGCCGTTCCGCGATCTCGTCTACACGATGCCGCCATATGTGACGGGCGATGACGATGTCGCACGGATCTGCCGCGCGGTGAGCGCGGCGGCTCGGGAGGGCTGAGCCATGCCCGTGATGATCGTTACGGGGACCGGGACGGAGATCGGCAAGACCGTCGTCACGGCGGCGGTCGCGGCGGCGGCGCTGGCGCGCGGACGTACGGTCGCGGTCCTCAAGCCCGCACAGACCGGGATCGGCCTGGACGGGCCTGGCGACGCGGCGGAGGTCGTACGGCTGGCCGGCCCGCTGACGGCGGCCGAACTGGCCCGGTTCCCCGAGCC
>NZ_FMDK01000499.1 GCF_900091995.1 Streptomyces sp. MnatMP-M17 | reverse complement strand
GGGTTCCGCGCGGGAGTCCGGCCGCCGGTGGGTGCTACGGCTCGCCCCGGACGAGGCGCGCGCGGCCGTCGCGGCCGTGACCGGTGGCGCGGCCTTCGCCGCGCTGGACGACTTCACGCTCGCCACGCCGAGCCTGGAGGATGTCTATCTGGCGCTCGGCGGGAGCACCAAGGGGCTGGTGAAGGCATGAGTGCCCGCCCGTACGTACGGAGCGAACAGGAGCAGCGCCAGGTGAGCATCGTGCCCGTGGAGGCCGTGTCCGGGAGACCGGCGGACACCGTGGAGCCGGTGGTCGGCGGCCCCGCGCCGCTCGCGCCCCGCGCGCGGCTGCTGCCCTCGCTCGCCGCCGTCTACCGCGCCCAGCTCTCCCGGGCCCGGGTCGCGCGGATCCCGCTGCTCTTCGTGGCGACGTTCCAGTCCGTTGGGATCATGGTCCTGATGCGCGGTGTCGTCGACGGCGGTGACGAGGCACGGGCGGTCGTCGCCGGGTCGAGCGTGCTGGTCGTGGCGTTCGTGGCGCTGAATCTGCTCGCCCAGTACTTCGGCCAGCTCCGGGCGAGCGGCGGTCTGGACCACTACGCCACGCTGCCGGTGCCGCCGGCGGCGGTGGTGCTGGGCGCGGCGGGCGCGTACGCCTCGTTCACGGTGCCCGGCACGGCGGTCACGGCCGTCACCGGCAGCGTTCTCTTCGATCTGCCGCTCACCCATCTCTGGGTGCTGGTGGCGGTGATTCCGCTCTCCGGCGCGGCCCTCGCCGGGCTCGGCGCGGCCCTCGGGCTGCTCGCGCCACGCCAGGAGCTGGCCACTCTGCTGGGCCAGCTCGGTATGTCCGCGGCGCTGCTGCTGGGCGTACTGCCTGCGGACCGGCTGCCTGAGCCGGTCGTCTACGCCCGTGACCTGCTGCCTTCCACCTATGGCGTCGAGGCGCTCGCCCGTACGTTCGACGCGCATCCCGATTGGGCGGCCGTCGGTCTCGATCTCGCGGTGTGCGCGGCCGTCGGTGTCGTCTCGCTGGCCGTGGCGACCAGGGCGTACCGGCGCGCGGCGGTCCGATGAGGCATCACGGGGCCGGGCCTGGCACGATGGCACAGTGACCGCACCTCTGACGCCGCCTCACCAGCCGCCGCACGACGATCCCTGGCAGTCACCGCCCGCCGGGACCTCGCCCTTCCTCGGGGACGACGCGGAGAAGGAGGCCTCCGAGATGAAGACCGAGGTCCGCCAGGCCGCCGTGGTACTGGTGGCGGTCGCGGTCTCGGGGCTGGCACTCGGGTTGCTGTGGCTGTGGCTGGCCCCGCGCGTTCCGCTGATCTCGGACGCCACGGCGGTCTTCCTCAAGGACACCGAGGGCGAGGAGGCGATCGCCGCGGACGGTACATTCCTGCTGCTGGCCCTCGGCTTCGGCGCCCTCAGCGCGGCGCTGGTGTTCCTCTTCCGCCGACGTGGCGGTATCCCGTTGGTGGTGGGCCTGGCGCTGGGCGGCCTGCTGGGCGCGGTGCTGGCCTGGCAGCTCGGCACCTCGCTCGGCCCCACGTCGGACGTGGTGGCGCACGCGAAGGCGGCCGGTACGGGCGTCACGTTCGACGCGCCGCTCGAACTGAACGCGAAGGGCGCGTTGCTGGCGTGGCCGGTGGCGGCGATGGTGGTGCATCTGGCACTGACGGCCCTGTTCGGCCCGCGCGATCCGGAACCGGAATGGGACTGGGGGCCGTCGTACGGTCCGCCGGGGTAGCGCCTCGCGGCGGTGCGCCTCCCGGCGGGGGCGGTGCGCCTGCGGCGCGGGGGCGGGTGTGTGGTGGGTGCGGGTTTCGTGTGCGGCACAAATCGCGCTTCAGTGTCCGGACACGCCGGGCACCCACCAAGCCCGTCCGGCGTTTGAGGACGGAACGGCCCGCCCGGTGCCGGGTTCCTGCTCGGAGATGTCGGCTCCTCGCCGTTGTTCGGCCGAAGGCCGGGAATTCCAGCCCGTCCGGCGATTGAGGACGAACCGGCCGGCCCGGACGGGTCCGGGTTGCGGAGACATCGGCTTAAAACGCCCCGGAGGCGGACCGATCCCTAAGAAGCGCGGCCAATGAGGGCTAGGGTTGCCGACGTAATTGTGGCCAGGTCCTTCGGGGACAGTTCTACCTCCAGGCCCCGGCGGCCTGCCGAGACGCAGATGGTGGGGTGGGACTCGGCCGAGGCGTCCAGGACCGTGCGGAGGCGTTTGCGCTGGCCCAGTGGGGAGATGCCGCCGCGCACATAGCCCGTCGTACGTTCCGCCGCCGCCGGGTCCGCCATCGCCGCGCGTTTGCCGCCGACCGCCGCCGCGAGGGCCTTGAGGTCCAGTGAACCGGCGACCGGGACGACGGCCACGGTCAGTTCGCCGTCGACGTCCGCGACCAGGGTCTTGAAGACGCGGTCCGGAGAGACGCCCAGCGCCTCGGCCGCCTCCTCGCCGTAGGACGCGGACGCCGGGTCGTGTTCGTACGCGTGCAAGGTGTACGCCGTACCCGCCGCGGTCAGGGCGACCGTCGCCGGAGTGCCGCCGGATTGCTGCTTCTTGGACTTCTTCGCCAAGGCGTCCATTCCTCAGGTCAGTTGGGGCTGGGCGGAGTGTGCGTCAGCGTTACCGCGGGCAGGGAGGGCAGATGGCGGATCACCGCCGTCTCTGAGCGCAGCAGTTTCAGCTCATCGCGCAGCCGTGCCGCGATGTCCGGTGCCTCCAGCAGCCGCTGCTTCGCCGGGGTGTCGAGTACGGCCGCCGCGGCGACCAGATAGGACACCACCGAGGGCTCGTCCGGGAGTTCGTCGCTCGTGGAGAGTGAACGTTCACGCGCGCCCGCCAGTCGCTTCTGGTAGCCGCGGAACGCCCGCAGCACACCTTCGGCGAGCGCACGTGCGCCGTCGCCCGCCTCTTCGGTGAGCTCCTCCAGTTCGGCCGTCAGGAACGGGCCGCTCGCGTCGACCGAGAGCAGCCGGACCCGGGTGGTGCCGGTGGCCACCACCTCGAAGCTGCCGTCAGGGCGTTCACGGATCGTCGCCGCGTCCGCGACGCATCCCACCGGGTGGAAGGCATCGAGAGGTTCGGGGCCGAAGTCGGCGGCCGGGCCGCGCTGAGGCACGGACGTCGCGTCCGGCATGCCCGGCGCGGTCGGCGCGACCTGGTGCCCGTCGCGGATGGCGACCACGGCGAAGCGGCGCGGCTCGGACTCGTCCGTCTTGAGCAGCTCACGCATCATCGCGCGATAGCGCTCCTCGAAGACGTTCAAAGGCAGGACGAGGCCCGGGAACAGCACCGCGTTCAGCGGGAAGAGAGGGAGGCGTGCGGTGGTCACAACGGTCAAGCGTAATGGCCGCGGGGCGGTCTCCGTTCTGCTCTGTTCCGCAAAGGCGTCGCCGAGGCCACCTGGATCCGCGCGCGGTCGCGTGTTTCCAGGAACTGGCCCAGCGGATCGTCGGTGAAACAGGTCCACGGGAAGGACGTCGCGTACGGTCCGATCAGCCGGAACTGCTCCAGCGCCGCGTCCCAGCGTCCGCGCTCCACCAGCACGTACACCAGCAGATTGCGTACCTCGGCCGGCCAGGGATCGCATGCCGTGTACTCGGCGGAGACCGTGATCGCGAGATCGGCGGCGGCGTCGATACGGTCCGTCTGTACGGAGGTGAGCCGCCCGCCCAGCAGTTGCGTGAAGGCGGCCCGTACCGGCAGCGCGCGCACCAGTGAGCCCGGCAGCGCGTCGTACGCCGCCTGCTCGGCGAAGTCGAAGCACTCGCGGTGCGAGCCGTACCACTGGGCCGAGAGGTACTGGAGCGCGGCGACATGGCAGCCGTAGTGGTGCGAGGAGCGGCGTACGGCCTGTTCCCACAGCGCCTCGAAGGCCGAGTGCGTGGCGTGGGTGCCGCGGGCGTGGTCCAGCGCGACGCGCCAGGGCACCGGATCGCGCGGATCGCCGTCGGCCGCGGCGTCGATCAGCGGGCCTGTCTCACGCAGCCGTTCGGCGCGGGCCGGTGACTCCCACGCTCTGCGGATGGCGAGTTCGGCCTTGACGAGCAGGGCGTCGGGATCGCGCGGCGCGGCGCGCAGCCACGTGGTGAGCCATGCGTCGCGGCCGTGGGCGAAGGCCGCCAGCCGCATCACATAGCGGTCGCGGTTCTCCCACTCGGCGGACTCCCGGGTGGTCGCCAGCAGCTTCGCGGCCGGCTCGTACTCGCCGAGCGCGGCGGCCACGAGCGCGGGGCCGAGGCGGTCGTCCGGTGCGTCGAGCAGCACCGCGTCGTCCGGCGGCAGCCCGGCGCTGAGCTGCGGGGTGTGCCGGACCATACGCGCGGTGCTGATCAGGGCGCGAAGCAATGACATGGTGCGGACCATTGAAAACCGCAGGTGGCGGCGGCGCCAGGGGGCGGCTGTGAAGCTTTGGTGGCGGGTGGAAGGTTGTCCTGCGTGCGGTCAAAGGACGGCAAAGAATCGCGTCCCGGGTGGGTCCGCGGTGCGCCCCCCGGCGGGGGGCGTGGTGCGGGTGCGTTTCGGCTGGGGCCGGTGGGGGTGTGCCGGGCCCGCATATCCAGCTCGTCCGGCGTTTGAGGACGGAACGGCCGACCACGGTGCCGGGTGCCCGTTCGGTAGGGGCCTGCTCCCTTGCCGTACTTCGGCCGCAGGCCGGAAAACGCAGCCCGTCCGGCGATTGAGGACGAACCGGCGAGCCCTTAGCCACGCCTGAGTAGGCGCGACGCGCCCGTGGCTACCGTTGTGGCCAGGATCCAGCCCAGTATTACCAGCGTCGCCGCCGCCCACTGCCAGCCGCCCGTCAGCAGCCAGTAGCCGTCCTGGCCCAGGTTGATCACCGGGACCAGCAGGTCCAGCGCGTAGAGGGCCGGGTTCCACTCCGGGTGTTCCGTGGCCTTGATCGACGGTGGTGCGTGGTGTGCGAAGCCGAGTGTGCCCGCGCCCCACAGCACCGCCATCCAGAGGGCCGCGCGGCCCGGGCGGTAGCCGTAGGCCACCGTCCAGTCCTGGAGGTAGCCCCAGAGCTTCGCGGCGAGCGGCAGCGTCTCGCGGCGGCGGCGCTGTTTGGCGAGCAACACCTCGCGCGCGTCCGCGTCCTCGCCGCTGTTGCGCAGGACCTGGGCCAGCCGTTCGTACGGCTCCGGGGAGTACTCGGGCGTCGCCGCCGCGACCCACTCCAGTCGGCGCGGCAGCGGGAAGTGGCCGAACGGGACGAGGTTCTCGTAGACGAAGCCGCCCATCGCCAGACCGCCCGGCCCCGGCCAGCTCGTCGACATGTCGACCAGTGTGACGATCTTCGCGCCGCTCAGTACGACGCGGCCCTCCTCCGGGCGCTCGCACTTGAAGCGCAGCTCGGGAGTGACGATCCTGCGCAGCGAGAACTCGTCCGTGGCTGCCAGGAAGAAGCGCGCCTGGTCCACATCGACCGCGTCGCCGAACCGGCCGTCGTCCAGCCGTACTCCGCCTCGGCATTCGAAGGGCTGCAACCGCGTGCCGTGCAGCGGTGTGGAGACGCGTCCGATGCCGTGCGGCGGAGTGGTGCCGGGCGCGCCGGTCTCCTCGCTCACCCATGCGCCCGTCATATAGAGCGACCGTTCCACCGTGAGCTGCGGCGCGTTGAGCGCGCGCCGCTCCGCCGCCGCGCGCAGCCGGCTGCCGCGCAGGCTCAGCGACACACCGATCTTCGCGCCTCGCAGACTGACCTCGCCGTATGTCTCGATCTGATCGGCCTGGAGATCCTGGGCGACGGACATCCCGTCGGCGGTGATCGCCCGGCCCAGCCGGTCGGGCCGTACATCGATCTGGCTGATCAGCAGATCCGTACCGATCTGCGCGTCGGTCAGCCGGATGCCGCGGTCGACCCGGCAGCGCGGCAGATGCAGATCGCCCTCCGTGTGCAGCCGGGCCGCCTCCAGGCGGGGTATCGCACAGCCCACCATCCGCAGAGTGGTGAAGTGCGACTCGGGCAGCACCACCTCGTTCTCGAAGCGGCAGTGGTTCAGCTCGACGTACGGCGCGATCGTGCCGCCCGCGAGATTGAGCGTGCCGGTGATCTGGACTCCGCGCAGTTTCAGCGCCGCGACCCGGCCCGGGAGCGCCGCCGGCCCGCTGAGCAGCAGCAGGGCGATGACACGGGCGCGCACACTGCGCTCGGTGCCCCAGGGAAGCGGTGAGAAGGGATCGTTCAGCAGCGGGTCCGAGGTGCTCAGATCGTAGGTACTGCCGTTGCGGAACGACTGCCACATGCCCAGTTCCGCCGCGCTGAGCCAGTCGGGAGATTCGTCGTCCTGCGGCTCGGTCACTGCCGCCTCCGCTTCCCCTGATGATGTACGGATGGTCACGGACGGTGTACTTGGCTGGTCCGTACAACGGTTGTGCCCGCTGAGTGACCTGCTGAACGCTAGTGGTGAGGTGTGGCGTCCGGGACATGTATCAGCCAGTGATACGCGCGTCCGACGGCCTGATCCGGTCTGCGAGAATTGACCCCGTGATCTCACGAATCGATCTGCGCGGTGACGCCCTCCCCGAGGGTGGAGCCCTGCGTGACCTGCTGCCCCGAGCCGAGTTCGATGTGGAAGCCGCCCTGGAGAAGGTGCGGCCCATCTGCGAGGACGTGCATCATCGGGGCACCGCGGCGCTGATCGAGTACGCCGAGAGGTTCGACGGTGTGACACTGGAGCGGATCCGGGTGCCCGTGGCCGCGCTCGGCGCGGCCCTGGAGGCGCTAGATCCTGCCGTACGGGCCGCGTTGGAGGAGTCGATCCGGCGCGCCGAACTGGTCCACCGTGCCCAGCGGCGCGGCTCGCACACCACCCAGGTCGTCCCCGGTGGCACGGTCACCGAGAAGTGGGTGCCCGTCGGGCGCGTGGGCCTCTACGCACCGGGCGGCCGGTCCGTCTATCCGTCCTCCGTGGTCATGAATGTGGTGCCCGCACAGGTGGCGGGCGTCGAGTCCATCGCGCTGGCCTCGCCCGCCCAGCGGGAGTTCGGCGGTCTGCCGCACCCGACCATCCTGGCCGCGTGCGCGCTGCTCGGGATCGACGAGGTGTACGCGGCGGGCGGCGCCACGGCCGTCGCGATGTTCGCGTACGGGACCGACGAGTGCGCTCCCGTGAACATGGTCACCGGCCCCGGCAATATCTGGGTCGCCGCCGCCAAGCGCTACTTCACCGGCCGGATCGGTATCGACGCCGAGGCCGGTCCCACCGAGATCGCGATCCTCGCCGACGCGACCGCCGATCCCGTCCATGTCGCCGCCGATCTGATCAGCCAGGCCGAGCACGATCCGCTCGCCGCCGCCGTCCTCGTCACCGACTCGGTGGAGCTGGCCGACGCGGTGGACAAGGAGCTGGCGCCCCAGGTCGCGGCCACCAGACACATCGAGGACCGGGTAGTGCCCGCGCTCTCCGGCCGGCAGTCGGCGGTCGTGCTGGTCGACTCCGTCGAGGACGGTTTGCGGGTCGTGGACGCGTACGGTGCCGAGCACCTGGAGATCCAGACCGCCGCCGCCGCCGAGGTGGCCGGACGGGTCCGCAACGCCGGCGCGATTTTCGTCGGTCCCTACTCCCCGGTCTCGCTCGGCGACTACTGCGCGGGCTCCAACCACGTTCTGCCGACCGGCGGTTGCGCCTGTCACTCCTCGGGTCTCTCCGTCCAGTCGTTCCTGCGCGGTATCCACATCGTGGACTACAGCGAGCACGCGCTCGCCGAGGTCGCCCACCATGTGGTGACGCTCGCGGAGGCGGAGGACCTGCCCGCGCACGGCGCTGCCGTGAAGGCAAGGTTCGGTTGGCAGGTGCCCGGTCAGTGAGCGACTTCGGTATCGATGATCTGCCCGTACGGGACGAGCTGCGCGGGAAGTTCCCGTACGGCGCGCCTCAGCTCGATGTCCCCGTACAGCTCAACACCAACGAGAACCCCTACCCGCTGCCCGAGCCGCTGGTCGAGCGGATCGCCGAGCGCGTCCGTGAGGCCGCGCGCGGGCTCAACCGCTATCCCGACCGGGACGCGGTCGAGCTGCGCACCGAGCTGGCCGCGTATCTCACCCGTACCGGCAAGCATCCGCTGACGGCCGCGAACGTCTGGGCCGCCAACGGCTCCAACGAGGTCATCCAGCAGCTGCTCCAGACCTTCGGCGGCCCCGGCCGCACCGCGATCGGCTTCGAGCCCTCGTACTCGATGCACGCGCTCATCGCGCGCGGCACCGGCACCGGCTGGATCTCCGGACCGCGCAACGAGGACTTCACCATCGATGTGGACGCGGCGCGCGAGGCGCTCGCCGGGCACCGGCCCGATGTCGTCTTCATCACCTCGCCCAACAACCCCACGGGCACGGCCGTCGGCGCCGAGACGGTTCTCGCGCTGTACGAGGCCGCCCAGTCGGCGCGGACGTCGCTCGTCGTGGTGGACGAGGCCTATGTCGAGTTCAGCCACCGGGCCTCGCTGCTGCCGCTGCTGGCGGACCGGCCGTATCTCGTCGTGTGCCGCACGATGTCCAAGGCCTTCGGCGCGGCCGGACTGCGCCTCGGCTATCTCGCGGCGCATCCCGCCGTGGTCGACGCCGTCCAGCTGGTGCGACTGCCCTACCACCTCTCCGCCGTCACCCAGGCCACCGCGCTCGCCGCGCTGGAGCACACCGATACGCTGCTCGGGTACGTCGAGACGCTGAAGGCCGAGCGGGACCGGCTGGTCGGGGAGTTGCGGGCGATCGGTTACGAGGTCACCGAGTCGGACGCGAACTTCGTCCAGTTCGGCCGTTTCGAGGACTCCCACACGGCGTGGCGGCGGATTCTCGACCGCGGTGTCCTGATCCGTGACAACGGCGTACCGGGCTGGCTGCGGGTCACCGCGGGCACTCCCGCCGAGAACGACGCGTTCCTCGACGCGGTACGTGACCTGAAGAAGGAGCAGAGCGCATGAGCCGCATCGGCCGTGTGGAACGCAGTACGAAGGAAACCTCCGTGGTCGTCGAGATCGATCTCGACGGCAGAGGCGAGGTCGATGTGTCGACGGGCGTCGGTTTCTACGACCATATGCTCGACCAGCTCGGCCGGCACGGTCTGTTCGATCTCACGGTGAAGACCGAGGGCGATCTGCACATCGACTCGCACCACACCATCGAGGACACCTCGCTCGCCCTCGGCGCCGCCTTCAAGCAGGCCCTCGGCGACAAGGTCGGCATCTACCGCTTCGGCAACTGCACGGTCCCGCTGGACGAGGCGCTCGCCCAGGTGACGGTGGACCTCTCGGGCCGTCCGTATCTGGTGCACACCGAGCCCGAGAACATGGCGCCGATGATCGGTGAGTACGACACGACCATGACGCGGCACATCCTGGAGTCCTTCGTGGCCCAGGCCCAGATCGCGCTGCATGTCCATGTCCCGTACGGGCGCAACGCCCACCACATCGTGGAGTGCCAGTTCAAGGCCCTCGCGCGCGCCCTGCGGTACGCCTCCGAGCGCGATCCGCGCGCGGTCGGCATCCTTCCTTCGACCAAGGGCGCGCTATGACCGGCCTGTCGACCATTCTGATCGTCGTGGGGCTCTTTCTGGCCGGAGGCGTCTACTCCTTCGCCAAGCAGAAGCTGCCCAAGGGCGTGATCGTGCTGCTCGCGCTCTGCTCCGCGCTCTGTCTGATCGCCGGTGTTCTGCGTATCCAAGGGATCTGGGAATGACCAGGAGCGGTAAGAGCGTGGTGGTCTTCGACTACGGATTCGGCAATGTCCGTTCCGCGGAACGGGCCCTCGCCCGCGCCGGCGCCGAGGTCGAGATCACCCGTGACTTCGACCGTGCGATGAACGCCGACGGACTGCTCGTGCCCGGTGTCGGTGCCTTTTCCGCCTGTATGCAAGGACTCACCGCCGCGCGCGGCGACTGGATCATCGGACGCAGACTCGCCGGCGGCCGTCCCGTCATGGGCATCTGCGTCGGTATGCAGATCCTCTTCGAGCGAGGCATCGAGCACGGTGTGGAGACCGAGGGACTTGACGAGTGGCCCGGTACGGTCGCGCCGCTGACCGCGCCGATCGTGCCCCACATGGGATGGAACACGGTCCAGGCGCCGAAGGACAGCGAGCTGTTCGCCGGTCTCGACGCCGATGCCCGGTTCTACTTCGTCCACTCGTACGCGGTCCACGACTGGAACCTGGAAGTCACCAACCCCAAGATCCGGGCCCCCAAGGTCACCTGGTCCACGCACGGCGAGCCGTTCGTGGCCGCCGTGGAGAACGGGGCACTGTGGGCGACCCAGTTCCACCCCGAGAAGTCCGGCGACGCCGGCGCCACGCTGCTGACCAACTGGATCGGAACCCTCTGAATGTCACCCGAGGCTCTTGTGCCGAAGCTCGAACTCCTTCCCGCCGTCGACGTCCGTGACGGCCAGGCCGTACGGCTCGTCCACGGCGAGTCCGGTACGGAGACGTCCTACGGCTCTCCTCTCGAAGCCGCCCTCGCCTGGCAGCGTTCCGGCGCCGAGTGGCTGCATCTTGTCGACCTCGACGCCGCGTTCGGCACCGGCGACAACCGCGAGCTGATCGCCGAGGTCACCGCGGCCATGGACATCAAGGTCGAACTCTCCGGCGGTATCCGCGACGACGCCTCGCTCGCCGCGGCCCTCGCCACCGGCTGCACCCGGGTCAACCTCGGTACGGCCGCGTTGGAGAGCCCCGAGTGGGTCGCCCGGATCATCGCCGAGCACGGCGAGCGGATCGCGGTCGGCCTCGATGTACGCGGCACCACGCTGCGCGGCCGTGGCTGGACCCGCGACGGCGGCGACCTCTACGAGACGCTGGCCCGGCTGGACTCCGAGGGCTGCGCCCGCTACGTCGTCACCGACATCGCCAAGGACGGCACTCTCCAGGGCCCCAATCTGGAGCTGCTGAAGAATGTCTGCGCCGCCACCGACAAGCCGGTCGTCGCCTCGGGCGGTGTCTCCTCGCTGGACGATCTGCGCGCCATCGCCTCGCTCGTGCCCGTGGGAGTCGAGGGCGCGATCGTCGGCAAGGCGCTCTACGCCAAGGCGTTCACGCTGGAAGAGGCGCTGACGGCGGTGCGCGGATGACCGACACCGCGGGCGTGCGGAGGATCTCCTCGGGCGGGCCCTGGGAGGAGTCCTTCGGCTACTCCCGCGCGGTCGAACTGCCCAACGGCCTGGTGCTGGTGTCCGGCTGCACCTCGGTGGTCGACGGCAGGATCGCGGAGGGCGGCCCGTACGAGCAGACGAAGACCGCCTTCGGTGTCGCCGTCAAGGCGCTGGCGGAACTGGGCCTCGGCGCCGGGCATGTGGTCCGTACGCGGATGTACCTCACCCATGTCCGGGACGCCGAGGAGGTCGGCCGTGCCCACAAGGAGCTCTTCGACACCGTGCGCCCGGCCGCCTCGATGATCGTCGTCGCCGGGCTGATCGATCCGAGTCTCTTTGTCGAGGTCGAGGTCGAGGCCTACCGAGGAGGTGCCGGATGAGCCTCGCCGTACGCGTCATTCCCTGTCTGGACGTGGACAACGGACGCGTCGTGAAGGGCGTCAACTTCCAGAATCTGCGCGACGCCGGTGATCCTGTGGAGATGGCCAAGCTGTATGACGCGGAGGGCGCCGACGAGCTGACGTTCCTCGACATCACCGCGTCGTCCGGCGACCGGGAGACGACCTACGACGTGGTGCGCCGCACCGCCGAGCAGGTCTTCATCCCGCTCACCGTCGGCGGCGGCGTCCGTACCACCGAGGATGTCGACAAGCTGCTGCGGGCCGGTGCGGACAAGGTCGGCGTCAACACCGCGGCCATCGCCCGGCCCGAGCTGATCCGGGAGATCGCCGAGCGCTTCGGACGGCAGGTGCTGGTGCTGTCGGTTGACGCGCGGCGCACTCCGTCCGGCTCGTTCGAGGTCACCACCCACGGCGGACGCCAGGGCACCGGTATCGACGCCGTCGAATGGGCGCGCCGGGCGGCCGAGTTGGGCGCCGGTGAGATCCTGCTGAACTCGATGGACGCGGACGGCACGAAGGACGGCTACGACACCGAGATGATCGCGGCCGTGCGCCGGCATGTGACCGTGCCGGTGATCGCCTCCGGTGGCGCGGGCCGTCTCGCGGACTTCGCGCCCGCCATCGACGCGGGCGCGGACGCCGTGCTGGCCGCCTCCGTCTTCCACTTCGGCGATCTGCGGATCTCGGAGGTCAAGCACGCGCTGCGGGAAGCGGGCCATCCGGTGCGCTGAGTACGGCTGGTGGCCCGGAGCCGGGCCAACACCCGGAGCGCACAGGTCCGTTTATGGAAGATGGTGGAATCCGGTGAAATCCGGGGAAGACTGACGAGAACTGGTGAAGACCGGTGAACTCGCCGGTGCTTTCCGGGCGAATGCACCGCGAGAGTGGAACCGCCAGTGACAATCGCGGTTCCACTCCGGTGCGTCCGACGGCTTCCGGTGTGGCTCCGTCACGACCGAGAGGCCCCCACCGTGCAGCCACAGCACGCCCAGCCGCGTACCCCCGCTCGTACCCGACGTGCACGAAGGACACGAAGTGCCCGACGTACACGACGTATGCGAACCATCTGGAGCCCGGCCGCCGCGGCTGCCGCGACCGCCGGGCTCCT
>NZ_FMDK01000222.1 GCF_900091995.1 Streptomyces sp. MnatMP-M17 | reverse complement strand
CGCGCCGAGGGCGCGCGGGGCAGGCGCGGCGGCGGCCTGCTGGGGTCAGGCGGCGGCGTGGCGGCGTCTGCGGTCGACCGGCTCGAACTCGACCCGGGCAGTCATCTGCGCGAGCCGTGAGGCCACGCGGTCTCCGAGGTAGGCACGCAGGTCCTTGATCGCCAGGTTGGTGGTGATCAGGGTCGGAAGCATGTGGTTGTACCGGCGGTTGATCAGCCGGTACGTCACCTCCTCCACCCACTCGCTCGACTTCGCGGCGCCAAGGTCGTCGAGGATCAGCAGCGGGCACCGGCTGACGACCGCCAGCTCCCGCTCGCTGTCCGTCCCGGGCCTGGGGCGCAGTTCCGCGTACAGGTCCGCGGCGGTGACCGCGCGCCAGCGCACCCCGATGCCGGCCCCGGCAAGCGCGCGGACCGCGCCGTACGCCTGGTGGGTCTTGCCCGAACCGACCACCCCGGCCATCAGCAGGCTCGGGCCGGTGGTGATCTGCCGACGCGCTCCCCGGCTCGGGGCAACGGCCTGCCGGGCAACCTCCCGGACCCAGTCCAGGACCTGGGGGTGGTCGGCCTCCGCGCCCCGGTAGCGCGGAGGCATCCCCGCTGACACGGCGTCGCGCGCGGAGAAGGGCTCGGACTCGTCGAGCAGGGCGGCGAGGGCCGCCGGGGTGATGTTCCGGGAGGCCAGGATGCGGGCCATCCGGTCGAGGGCGCCCCCGGCGCCGAGAGTCTGCGGGTCGCGGGTACGGGTGCGCATCACAGCTCCTCGGCATAGGCGGCGGCGTCGGCCGGGTTGGTCCACGCCTGGTGAGCGGGCACGGTAGACCGCGATCCCGGCCCCGCAAAACCGGCGGACCGTACGTTCATCGCGTCGTTGACCAGACTCGGCAGCCGACTGGGGTGCCCCTGAATCTCCGCGAAACGCCTCAGCCCAGCACGGATGTGCTCCGGGGCGATGCCTTCGGTAAGGAGCTTCTTGGCGATCCGCCCAAGGTGCCCGATCACGTCGCCCGGAGGGCGCTCCTGACACGAGGCGACGTACTCGCCGACCAGTTCCTTCGCCGAGACGGTGGCGTCGGGCTCTGTGCGCCCCGTAGGGAAAGACGATCCAGGATCCAAGATCCTAGATCCAGGCGCCGAGCCCTCCCCGAGGTTTCGGGGAGCCCTCGGGGAGCCCTCGGCGAACGCAGTCTGACCTGCAGTTTCCTCCCCACTGTGGGCAGGAGCGCCGACGGGGCCGACGGAGGCGTCCCGCTGGGCGGCCGGGGCTCCGCCTCGGCGGGCGGGAGGCGGTGGCACGGGCTGCGCGGGCAGATCGAGGGCTCGAAGAGTGTTCGGCGAAGCCTCGTCGACCCCTCGGGGAGCGGTGGGCGACTCCTCGGCGTCGTTGGCGCAGGTGCCCTTACAGGGACCGCAGCGGTCCGCCGCCTGGTGCTGCGGACACGAGGGCAGCCGGGACTGGCTGGGCTTGTCGATCTTCTGGTGCTCGGACCAGGTCACGACATGCAGGTAGCGCCGGCCGTCGCAGCCGGTGTACCGGCAGACCAGGCCCGCGCTTTCGAGCTGCTGGAGGTCGTCCTCGACATGCACGGAGGTGTGCTCGGCGCGAAGCGGCCAGAGCAGCCCGGCGATGATCGCCGCGTTGTCCCGGTGACGGCCGTGATCGTCGGCCTGGGTGAGCAGGCCGAAGAAGGTGCGCTCCGCCTCGACGCTCACCTCGGCCAGCGACTCGGAGAAAAACGCCTCCGGCTTGATCGTCCGTATCCGCGCCATGTCAGCGGCCCCGTCGGGCGGCGGCGGAATTGCTGCGAGTGAGGACGGCCATGGCAAGGTCGAGGGTGTGAGGCCGGGTCCAGTCGGCGTCCGGCCAGACCCGCACAATCCAGCGGGCCACGACCGTGGCCCTCGTGCGGCTGAGTTCGACCGGCTGCCCCTCCACGTCCCAGACGCGGGCGTGGGGGTGTGGCCAGACTGCCTGGGGATCCTTGAGGCTCACGCGGATGGTGGCCGCGCCGGGGATCATGTCCGCGAGCTGAAGGGCGAGGCGGCGCCAGCGGTCGGCGCTGTCCGGGCAGGCTGGGGTTCCGCTCTCTACGGCGGGCATGCAATACTCCGTTTTTTGTAGGAGCGCGGTGCGACTGTCCTCGTGGAAAAGTCCAGCCGTCCGCGTGAGTTGTGAATCGGTGTTCCCTTTGGGGCATCGGCCCGGCGCCCAGGAGTTGGTAGCTCCCGGGCGCCGGTCTCATTTCAGTCCCGGCCTGGCGCGGCGCGGCTCCTGAGACTGGCAGCCACGCGTGGCGGGAGGGCGTTCATCCCGGTCTCCCCCTCGTCATTCGGTCAGAGCTGCGGCGGGCCGTCCGTCGAGCGACCAGCACCATATGCACGCGCTCAGCAAAGATCCACCCCCCTTCCCAGGCACCGCGCGCGCATCGCCCACAGGCCGCGGAAATAGGGTGAGTTCCCGGAAATCGCCGCTGCTGGCGCTGGCGTGCCAACCAGAACGGGCCGGCGCCTCTGTACGAGGCAGGTTGGGACGTTCGGCCCTTTGCACGGGACAGTCGGCATGCCAGACTCCTTTGAAGTAATGCCACTCCGCTGCACCCTTGCCGACGCAACGTCAAAGTGCCGAGTTTTGCAAGGAATTACTTACGCTTCACCGAAAGCGGTGCCGCCCGGCACAGCCGGACACCGTGTGGCTGCGGAGACCTGCGAGTCCGGCAAGCAGCCTGGCCAGAGAGGTAGCACCGCAGGGCCCATCGACGCTCTTTCGGTGACGCCCCTCTCTCCGCCTCTCCCTCTGGCACAGTTCGCCAGGTAGCTAGCCGGCGAAGCATCGGCCACCTTGGTAAGGGTTCAGCGTCTGCTAAGCGATGGGCGACAGCCCGTGGACTTGGGCAAGACCATCGGCAGACAACGCAAGAGGGAATGTCGGCCACACCGCACACGCGCTCGCGAGATCCGGTGGCCATCTCCCACAGCGCAACGGCGGTCCAGAGTACCGTTCGCACTACCCCTCCCCCCTGCCGGCGATTCCTGCCTGCAGACGTGAAACACCCTCTGAGATTTAAGCCCCACCAACCGTCCACGTCAATGAGAATGCAAAACGGTCAATACGACCTCAGACGAGTGAGTGCGGCGTCGACACCACCCCATCACGAGCCCTTAACCCCCTTGCAAGCAAAGGCGTTTCCTCCCCAACCGACCGGAAGCACCAGCACTTCTGGGCCCGCATGGAGCAGCCATTCGGGGCTGGATCAAGATTTCCTCTCTGAATTCCTTTCCCGCAAAGTTTTGCGGGTGAATCGGAGCCGCAAAAAAGTGCGGCCGGTTTCGTCCTCCTTGAATCCCTTCGCCCGGATCCCGACCCCGCAGAAGGTTGAACGCTGCACAGATCAGCCACACTGGGCGCACACCGACCATCCCGCCCCGAGCCGCTGGCGCCAGGCAGTCCACGCGCACGCTTGGTAATGTCGATTTAGAGATATAAGGGCCCGTTCTCAGAGTCGGCCCAGTTGCGACGCCGTGCGACGAACACGGAGGAGTCCCCATGCCTGGGCCCGACGAAGAACCACTCACCCCGGGTCAGCTCATGGGCCTGGCCGGCCTACTGCGTGCCTGGCGTGCCGCCGCCGGGGAAAAGCGGGGGCTGGGGCGGCCGATGTCCCAGGAAGAAGTGGTGGCCGACTTGGGTCATCGCGGACTGCGCTGGTACCAGGCGCTCGAAAGCGGAGCCAGGCCGAAGCTTGACCGGCCGGTCATCGACGCTCTATCGCAAGTACTGCTTCTGGGCCGTGAAGAGCGCGCCGCCCTGCACCTCTATGCCCTTGACGGTGATCTGCCCACGATTCCGGCACCGCGCGCCGACGACCCCACACGCCGCGCAGTCCAACTGCTGCTCGACCGGCAGATGCCCCTGCCCGCCTTCGTCACCGACTCCGTCTGGAACATCGTCGGCTTCAATGACGCCATGGCCTCCTGGTGGCCCTGGGTACAGCACCCCGATGCGAATTTCATGCGCTGGGCCCTGCTCACCGAAGAAGGCCACACCCAGTACGTCGACTGGCATCAGCACGCGGCCGAGTACATCGCCATGCTTCGCCTCGCCAGCGCCCGCCATCCGCACGACATCGACCTCGCCCGGCTGATCAAGGAAGTGCGCCGCGCCCCGGACTGCGACGCTATCTGGACATCCAGCAGCGCTATGTCAGGCAGCCGTGACGGAGCACACCACCGCATGGTCATACCCGCCCTGGGCCCCGACATCGTCGAAGTCGTCAGCCACGTCCTCCGCCCCGGCGCCCTTCCCGACTGGCAACTCACCATCGTTAGCTGGGCACCCGACGACGAGCCGAATGCCCGACCCGAGAGCCCGCCCAAATAACACGCGGTGTCTCCACAGGCCCTGTATCGGCTGCCGGCTCTTGGCACTGGGACCGGTTGGTGGCCGCCGTGGACCCAGACTGGACGGCACTCAGGATCCTCTTCGCCCTGGCTGGCGGCTCATGGGCGAATATCGCACGTGACGGCGAGGGAGAGTTCCGGAAACTGGCGTCGACCAGTAGTCCGGGGCGGAGGCATGAGCGAGGCGCTCGTCCACGCTTGTGTGGCGCGCGCAGTGCGCCGAGGGCTGCATACGCCTCATCCTGCCGACCTCAGTCAGGAGGCGCAGCATCGAGAGGCTACGGCGGCAACCAGCGCGCTGTCGATCGGGCCGCCTGCGTTCAGGCCGACTGCGGCGATGCTTGGGGTGGTCATGTCCATGAATGGTTCTACGACCTCTCTGGCCCCTCTCGCAGTTACGGCAAGGGTGGAGAGGCAAAAATGACTGAACGCGTCTCTCCTCACTACGGGTGAAGAGAGACGCGTTCTGGTGGTGCGGGATCAGCCAGACGTGACCAGCCCCACGAAGGAGGTCCACGCCGCTGCCGCAACCACGAGAGCGGGACCCGTCTTGTCCTTCGAATCCCGGACGCCGACTGCGCCGGTCAGGCCCACGACCTCGACGCAGTTGCCGCCGTCCTGGGAACTGTAGGAGGACTTCGACCACGCCGATTCTGGGGCGAGGTCGGTGGAGGGGCGATGGGTTTCCTGGTTCCTATTCATTCCACAGTCTCTTTTCGAGGTCATGCAGGATTCGCGGCGTCTGCGCAGGGCCCGGTGCTGCCTTGGCCATGTCGTCGAACTGCCGGCGGTACTGCCCAACGTCTGATGCCTTGGACCACATGGTGGTGGCCTTGTAGCTGTCGCTCTGGACTACCGGGCTCAGGCCGTCGAACTCCAGGATCGTGAAGTTCCATGAGGATCGGTATGTGGGCAGGTCATCGGGGATGATCTGCACCTCGACGTTGTCCAGGCTGCTGAGCCGGACGATCTCCCTGTACTGCGCGCGCATCACCGCTGGTGACCCTATGACGGTCCGCAAGGTGTTCTCCGTGAGGATGACGTGTACTTCCGGTCCTCCCGGCTCGATGAGTCGCTCCTTGCGTTCCATCCTGATGCGGATGCCTCGTTCCACGGCATCGGTGGTGCGCTCCTCGACTACCTTGGCCGACTCCATCTGTGCTCGTGCATAGCTTTCGTCCTGAAGCAGTCCGAACACGACGCCGGGTTCGTAGCTCCGGATGCGGACGGCGTCGCGCTCCAGGCCGAGATAGAGCGGCATCCCTGACGGGAGGATGTTGCGGTACGAGAGGTACGGCTCTTTGCTCAGCGACCCACGCTGAAGCGAGAGCAGGACTTCCCGGTCATCCGGATCCGTGACGTTGTAGCGGTCCATGAGGCGCTCAAGGTCCGCAAGCTTCGGCAGAGGAATGTCGCCGCTCTCGACTCGGCTCACCTTCGAGCGCGAGAAGCCGAGTTCGAGCGACACGGCCTCCGCGGTGAGCCCAGTCCGTTCGCGCAGCTCCCGCAGCTCCTTGCCGAGCGTCACCCGCAGGAATGTCGGTCCTCGTCGTCCAGCCACTCTGTCTCCTTCCTCCGGTGCTCTGTCAGCCAGTTCGGGCTCACGTCCGCCGGAAAGTGGTGGCTGTCCGTCAGATCCGTTGCTCTGTCCCGAGTCTGGCATGTCCTGTCGTACGGGCAAGACCCTCTGTCCGCTAAGGGGCATGTGCCAATGTGCGCCCGTTTGAAGTTTCCCTTGAATGTTAACTTTGCCATCCATCAAGCTGGCTGAGCAGCCGAACCGGGCACTTCGGGGAAGCAACAGCCATGCGAACCGGGAGTAGTTGGGCAGGGCCATGCCCCTGGACGCCCACCTGGCAGGCGGCAGCACATCGGCGACGCATCAGCGGCGTCGGCATCGGAGCTGTACCCCACGTGTGCGGAGGAGCAGGGAATGGGGCTCAACGCGTCCTGGGAAACCACTCAGGCTGAGCGAACGGACCGGACCGACTGCACCACTCCGGTCGATGCGTGGGAGATCACCGTGCGTCGTGCTCGTCGTCCCTACGGGGAGCAGGTAGCCGCGAAGGACACGAAGTGGCCGGGCAAAATCCGACGAACGGTATGCCAGGGGCTCATCCGATGGCGGCTCGATGAAGGTGATGTGGATGCCGTCGGCATGCTGCTGAGCGAGCTGGTCACCAACGCTTTCGCCTACGGCGACGGGCCCATTGTCGGTGTACGGGTCACGCTGGCGTACGAGTCGCTGCTGATCAGCGTGTACGACGGATCGTCCACGGCGCCCAAGACGCGTGTTGCCGAGCTCGGCGACGAGAGTGGCCGCGGACTGCTGATCGTCCATTACCTCGTAGCGGAGCGCGGGGGCGATCTGAGCGTGAGCGACGACGGCATGAGCATCTCTTGCAGGATTCCCCTGGGGACGCCCCCATGTCTGCGGTGAAGCGTGTAGAAGGGCCGGTCCCCAGCTACAGTCCGTCCGCCAGTAACAAGGTGTCCGGATGGATGGGGCCTCTGGCGCCACTGACTATCGGCCTGCACCATCGTCTGCTTGCCGGGCTCTGGCCGAGACTCCCCACCGAGACACCTGTCCTGGATGGGCTTTACGACGCACTTGAGGCCGTGCTCGGTGAGCACGCCGATCCGAATACCGCGGATATCGACGAGGCCGACGCACAAGTCAGAATGATGGTGCCCCTCCTCGTGGACGTAGCCAGCCGTCAGTCCCGCCCCGCGGTCACCGATGTGGTCGCCAGCGTGGAAAACGTCGCTGCTGAGGCCCGGCCCGATGACTTCCCGGGAGCTCGCGCGCAGACGCGGCGCCTCGCTCTTGCCGTCCTGGATCTGGTGGATCTGCTGGTAGAGGCGGGGCCGTGATCCAGCGGCTGGGCGAGTCGATCTTCCGTCCGCCACCGCGTGTGCGTGCGGGCTGCTCGCAGGAGGCGTGCGACTACGAGTTTGTCCGCGATTGGCTTGCGGACCCGGGCTTGACGGCAGCCGAGCCTCTTTCGGCCGCCCCCGAGGGGCGCGCCCACCCAGACAGCCGCTCGGTGCGAAGGAACGTCACAACCTGGCGCGCCGAGCGGCGCACCGCCCCGGGTCGACGCGGTGATGCGTCCTGCGTCGCCCCGGCTGACCACAGGGCCACTGGTCCGGCTCTGACCGGAACTGACCTCAGACAGGAGGATTTATGAAACGCACCGCAGAGACTGACCGAGTGTCGATGCGTGACAGGCTTGCCGATCCCACGCTGCTGGACTCGGCGTTCGCCGTGGCGGTGGGCGTGACGAACGGACAGATGCGGTACCGGCTCGCTGTTCCGGTTGGCGGCTCCCGCCGGGCAGGATTTCTCACCGTCGCGAACGATGCCGAGGCGGAGGCGACGCTGTCCGCGCTGGCCGGCAGGCAGGGATTCCCCTCCGTACGTTTGCGGGGGAACGCATCGGCCCACGGAGCGAGCCGGACGGTCATCTGGGGAGAGGACTTTCCCCGCAGTGACGCTGTGACCCGTTGGAGGCGCCTCGGCTATTCCGACGAGGCGATCGTCCGATACGAACAGCAATCTTCGGGCAGCCTGTGATGGCGTGTCGGTCCGGCCCGTACCACGGCCCACGCGGATCCCGCGCGGGGGCGTGTACGACGGCGGACACGACAGAGACCGACCGGGCCAGGATGCTTGAGCGGCTGGCTGATCCCGCACTGATGGACGCGGCAGGCGCCGTGCCCGTCGGTGAAACGGACTGCGGCGTGCAGTACGGACTCGCCGTGCCCACCGGCGGATACCGCCTGGGCGGATACCTCACCGTCACCAATCACGCCGCCGCGCTCGCCGCAATGTCGACGATGGAGGGCCGGCCGGGTTTTCCCTCCGTGCGCGTACGGCGAGCCGTGACCGCTCCATGGGCAAGTCGAACCGTCCTCTGGGGAGCGGACCCGCCCCAGGGCGACATCGGTGTCCAGCGGAGACATCTCGGCTACTCCGACGAGGCCATCGCCCGGTACGAAGAACGGGCGCTGGCGGCCCTCGCCGAGTAAGGCCCGGCCCAGTGGCCACTCCGTCTTCTCCAAGCGGTAGACCGCCGGGCGGGCCATCCGGGCCGAGTTACGGCAGGACATCGCCCCTCTGAGGTGCGAGCCAGGCGACCCACCCGTCCGGCGGGAATGGCAGCTCACCGCCGGGAAGGCGGGCTTCCGTCCGCCGCAGCACTAATCACGGCGGATGGAAGCCTGTATCGAACCAGCAAAGAAAAGCAGTGAAATCGTAATTCGGACGTCAGCTTAATCTTTTCCACCGCCCCACCATCGTTCATAATTCCAAGGACCCCCCGTGCAGCCAAAGCCGCTGGACACAGCACTGTCAGTCCACGCCTTGATTGGTACAGAGCTTAGATACCATCGCGAAAAGAAAGAAATGTCCCAGGGCGAGGTTGGGAAATTACTATTCTTGACCGGCGCCTTCATTGGAATGGTGGAGTCAGGTGCGCGAAAAATGCGAACCGAAATCGCGATCAAGCTTGATGAACTCCTTGACACCGGGGGTTTTTCTTCCGGATCTGTACGGCGCTGAAGGATTTACGGCGGCCGGACCAAAGCATTGAAGCAGTCAAGGCCGAACAGAGCGCAAAACGAATCCAGGAGTATGCGCCGCAGTACGTACCGGGGATCTTGCAGACGGAGGCATACACCCAAGCGGTCCTCCATTCCGGCCTCCCAACAGCGGCAGAGGAAGTAATCAAAGATCTATGTGCGCGAGTGCTCGAACGCGCAAAGACGCTCCAAGACTCAGCAGAGCCCGCCGTATGGACCGTACTCGACGAGGCTGTCCTGCACCGAATGATCGGCGGCCCTGCGGTGATGGCGGAAGCCCTGCGTCACATCGCCACGCTCGGACGTCGGCGCCGAATCATTGTGCAGGTATTGCGATTCACGGCTGGCGGACATCCGGCAATTGATGGCGCACTGCAGCTGATGTCCTTCTCTGACGGGGCGCCAACGCTTGCCTATCTGAAATGCTTCGCGTCTGGCCAGTTGGTTGACGATCCAGAAACGCTGGCGCAATACGAACTTGCATTCAGTTTGACCGCGGCAAGCGCGCTATCACCACCCGACTCCCTGGACCTGATCGAGTCCATGGCGGAGAGTTACGAGCTGAAAAGCAAGCGGGCACACAATTCAAGCCCCGCCCTCTTGCGTAAATCCGAAAACATCGAATAACAGCCCCGGATTCCCGGGAGGCACCCGCGCCCGTTCCCCATCCCCGGACCATGCGCCTGGGCCTGCCAGAAACGGCAGTCCACAAAATCCGTCTACTACAGCCGTCCACCATGGAGTGCTGATCAACATGAACCAGCAATGTGGGGCCGGCGGGCCCGTCGTATCAGGCGCTCACGACACCGCCGTGCGCGTCGATCGAGGGCGGCAGGGCCCGTACGCGTTCGCGCAGGTCCGCAACCCCGGCCGCGTCGCTCGCCGCGAGCGCGGATCCCAGTTGTGCGAGCCGGGCGCGCGATGTGGAGCGCAGCCGCGCGGCGGGCACCCGGGCCAGTACCTCCACCGCACGCTGCGCGGCGTCGGAAGGCCGGGTGGCGGCCTCGGCCTGAGCCATGACCAGAGCGGCGGCTGCCCATCCGG
>NZ_FMDK01000266.1 GCF_900091995.1 Streptomyces sp. MnatMP-M17 | reverse complement strand
TGAACCCGCGGCCTCCACCTTGACAGGGTGGCGAGCACTCCAAGCTGCTCCACAGGACCAGGTTTCGCGGCCTGGTTTCCCCGGCTGCGAAACGAGACTCTACAGCAGCTCGGAGGGTGCGGTCGAACTGACTGCTGGCGACCGGACCGTCACGGCGGGCGTCATGGCGCCAGCGCGTCGATCGCCTTCATGATGCGCTTGTCCGAGACGGGCTGCGCCGTGCCCAGAGCGTGCGCGAAATAGCTCACCCGCAGCTCCTCGATCATCCAGCGGATGTCCAGGACCTGCTGCGGCACCGGCCATCCCTTCGGGAGCTGTTCGAGCAGCCAGGCGTACTCGTCCTGCATCTCGTGGACCTTCTCCATCCGCGTCGTGTCGCGCTGGACGGCCGTCGGCATCTGCTGGAGCCTCCGGTCCACCGCCACGAGATAGCGCATCAGATCCGGCAGCCGGCGCAGCCCGGTGCGGGTGACGAAGCCCGCCGGTACGAGGGCCGCGAGCTGGTCCCTGACGTCCTGGACGTTGTTCACCAGCGTCAGACTGTTCGTGGCCTTCAGCCGGCGCTCACACGCCTGCCAGGCGGCAAGGATCTGCTGGACCTGGCCGATGGTCCGTACGGTCATGTCGACGAGGTCGGCGCGGACCTTGTCGTACAGCTTCCGGAACGATTCCTCGTCCCACGCGGGACCTCCGTGGTCCGTGATCAGCCGGTCCGCCGAGGCCATCGCGCAGTCGTCGAACAGCGCCTGGACCGAGCCGTGCGGATTGCGGGAGAGCGCCAGCTTCTGCTGGTTGGAGAGCTTGTCCGAGGCGAACTTCGCCGGATTCACCGGGATGTTCAGCAGGATCAGCCGCCGCGTTCCCGCCCACATCGCCTGCTGCTGCTCCGCCTCCGTGTCGAAGAGGCGTACGGCCACGGTGGCGCCCTGGTCGACCAGGGCCGGATACGCCTTGACCGGCTGGCCGGCCCGTCGCGTCTCGAAGACCCGGGAGAGGCTGCCGATCGTCCAGTCCGTCAGTCCCGTACGTTCGATCGACGCGCCGCCCGAGCGCTCCGCGGTGGCCGCGGCGGCCTGGGAGAGGGCCTGGCGGGCCTTGGGCCGAAGACTCAGCTTCAGCGCCTCCAGATCCTTGTCCTCGGCGATCTTGCGACGCCGCTCGTCGGTGATCCTGAATGTGATCTTCAGATGGTCGGGCACCCGTGACAGATCGAAGTCGTCGCCCGTGACCGGTACGCCCACCATCCGCTGGAGCTCGCGCGCGAGCGTGACAGGCAGCGGCTCCTGGAGCGGCACCGCGCGCTCCAGGAACGCCTTCGCGTAGTTCGGCGCGGGCACGTAGTGGCGGCGGATCGGCTTGGGCAGGGAGCGGATCAGCTCCATGACCACATCCTCGCGCAGCCCGGGGATCTGCCAGTCGAAACCTTCGGAGGTGACCTGGTTGAGCACCTGGAGCGGTACATGGACGGTCACGCCGTCCGCGTCAGCGCCCGGCTCGAACTGGTACGTCACACGGAACTTGAGCGGGCCCTGCCGCCAGGAGTCCGGATAGTCGTCCTTGGTGACCGAGCCGGCCTTCTCGTTGATGAGCATCGACCGCTCGAAATCGAGCAGTTCCGGCTCCTCACGGCGCTTCGCCTTCCACCAGGAGTCGAAGTGCGCGCCGGAGACCACATCGTCCGGCACGCGCTGGTCGTAGAAGTCGTAGAGCGTCTCGTCGTCCACAAGGATGTCGCGGCGCCGTGCGCGGTGCTCCAGCTCCTCGACCTCGCCGAGCAATTTGCGATTGTCATGGAAGAACTGGTGATGCGTACGCCAGTCGCCCTCGACCAGCGCGTTGCGGATGAACAGCTCCCGGGAGATCTCGGGATCGATACGGCCGAAATTCACCTTGCGCTGGGCGACGATCGGCACGCCGTACAGCGTCACCTTCTCGTACGCCATCACGGCCGCCGCGTCCTTCTCCCAGTGCGGCTCGCTGTAGGTGCGCTTGAGCAAATGGCCGGCGAGGGGCTCGATCCACTCGGGCTCGATCTTCGCGTTGACGCGCGCCCAGAGCCGGGAGGTCTCCACCAGCTCGGCGGACATGATGAAGCGCGGCGGCTTCCGGAAGAGCGACGAGCCGGGGAACACCGCGAACTTGGCGCCGCGCGCGCCCAGATACTCGTTCTTGCCGGTGCTCTTGCCGGCGTTCTTGGCGGCCTCCGCGCCGGCATCCTTCACATCCTTCATACCGATGTGCGACAGCAGGCCGGCGAGGAGGGAAACATGGACGGACTGGTCGGCCGCGTCCTCCTCGTTGAGATGGATGCCCATCTGCCGGGCGACCGTACGGAGCTGGGAGTAGATGTCCTGCCACTCCCGGATCCGTAGGAAGTTCAGATACTCCGACTTGCACATTCGGCGGAAGGCGGAGGAGGACAGCACCTTCTGCTGCTCCCTGATGTACCGCCAGAGATTGAGAAAGGCGAGGAAGTCCGACGTCTCGTCCCTGAAGCGGGCGTGCTGCTGATCTGCCTGCGTCTGCTTCTCGGCCGGGCGCTCGCGCGGATCCTGGATGGAGAGCGCGGCGGCGATCACCATGACTTCCCGTACACAGCCGTTGCGGTCGGCCTCGATGACCATACGGGCCAGGCGCGGATCGACCGGGAGCTGGGAGAGCTTGCGGCCCAGCGGTGTGAGCTTCTTCTTCGGATCCTTCTGCGCGGCCTGCGACGGATCGAACGCGCCGAGCTCCTGGAGGAGCTGTACACCGTCGCGGATATTGCGGTGGTCCGGCGGATCGATGAAAGGGAATCTCTCGATGTCACCGAGGCCGGCCGCGGTCATCTGGAGGATGACGGAGGCCAGATTCGTACGGAGGATCTCGGCGTCGGTGAACTCCGGGCGGGACTCGAAGTCGTCCTCGGAGTAGAGCCGGATACAGATGCCGTCGGAGGTACGGCCGCAGCGGCCCTTGCGCTGATTGGCGCTGGCCTGCGAGATGCGCTCGATCGGCAGGCGCTGGACCTTGGTGCGGTGGCTGTAGCGGGAGATACGGGCGGTGCCGGGATCGATCACGTACTTGATACCGGGAACGGTCAGCGAGGTCTCGGCCACATTTGTCGCGAGAACGATCCTGCGTGTCACGTTTCCGGAGGGCCGCTGGAACACGCGGTGCTGCTCGGCGTGCGAGAGCCGGGCGTAGAGAGGGAGGACCTCGGTGCCGCGCAGCTTGCGTTTCTCCAGGGCGTCCGCGGTGTCGCGGATCTCACGCTCGCCGGAGAGGAAGACAAGGATGTCGCCGGGGCCCTCCGAATGGAGTTCGTCCACGGCCTCGGCGATCGCGGTGATCTGGTCGCGGTCGCCATCCTCGCCGTCCTCCTCCAGAAGAGGGCGGTAGCGGACCTCGACCGGATAGGTCCGGCCGGAGACCTCCACGATGGGAGCGTCGCCGAAGTGGCGGGAGAAGCGCTCCGGATCGATCGTCGCCGAGGTGATGACGACCTTGAGATCCGGGCGGCGGGGGAGGAGCTGGGCGAGATAGCCCAGCAGGAAGTCGATGTTGAGGCTGCGCTCATGGGCCTCGTCGATGATGATCGTGTCGTACGCGCGCAGCTCGCGGTCCGTCTGGATCTCGGCGAGCAGGATGCCGTCGGTCATCAGCTTGACGAAGGTCGCGTCCTGGTCGACCTGGTCGGTGAAGCGGACCTTCCAGCCGACGGCCTCGCCCAGAGGCGTGTCCAACTCGTCCGCGACCCGCTCGGCGACGGTACGGGCGGCGAGCCTGCGCGGCTGGGTGTGCCCGATCATGCCGCGGACGCCGCGGCCCAGCTCCAGACAGATCTTGGGGATCTGGGTCGTCTTGCCCGACCCGGTCTCGCCCGCGACGATCACGACCTGGTGGTCGCGTATCGCCTCCAAGATCGTGTCCTTCTTCTGGCTGACGGGGAGCTGCTCGGGATACGTGACGGCGGGCACGCGCGCGCCGCGCAGCCGCATCCGCTCGCCGGCCTTCCCGGCCTCACCGGCGATCTCGTCCAGCACGGCCTGCCGTGCCTCGGGTTTACGGATGCGCCGGGCGCCCTCGAGACGGCGGCCGAGCCGCTGCGCGTCGCGCAGCGAGACATCGGCCAGCAGGGTCTGGAGATCGGCGAAGGAAGTAGACATACCGAGCCAAGGATCTCACCCGCGGCTCGGGGGTGGCGAACCCATTTCGGGCGGGGCGGGTGGAGGTGTTGGTGATGGGTGGCCGAGGGCAAGTCCGGAGTGGTCCGTCCGTCACACGGGAGCGTGGACCGCCGCCGCTCGCTGGGCGTTCACCGGTCGTCCTCTCCGCGCTGCGGGTATAGGGAGGGACTTAGGTCCTGTCCGGTCCATCCTTTTCGTTCCCTTTGTCGCGGAGGTTGCTCGCCCATGTCTGCCACACCGTCCGCCGGCCCGTCTTCGTCCACGAGCCAGTCGTCGTCCGCGTCGCCGCCTCAGCCGGTTGCGCCGCCTCCGTCCTCGTCGCCCCCGACGTCCTCGCCCGTGTCCGGTCCGCCGTCGTCCTCGTCGTCCTCGCCGTGCTCCGCGTCTGCGTCGCCTGCCGTGGCGTTGTCTCCGTCGTCGTCGCCGTCGGCCCCGGCTGCTTCTCCGCCTGTTTCTCCGCTTCCGTCGGCCGAGCCCGTGCTGCCCGTGTCCCCTTCGTCGTCTCCGTCTCCGTCTACCTCTACGTCTGTGGCTCCGCCCGTGCCGCCGCTTCCGTCGGCCGAGTCACCGAAGTCTTTGCTGTCCTCTCCACCTGCGTCGGCTGCGCCACCGTTGCTTCCGTCGGCTCCCACATCAGACTCCCCGTCCGCTCCGACAGCGCCGCTGACGCCTCCGCCGTCCCCAGAGGCTTCGCCGCCCGTTTCTCCGTCGCCTCCGGTGGAGCCGCCCGCGTCCCCGCCGCCTTCGCCGTCGCTGTCCGCGTCTCCGGCGTCCACGCTCCCGGCGTCTCCACCGGCGTCTCCACCGGTCTCTCCTCCGGTTCCGTCGGAGCCGCCGTCATCGGTTCCTGTTCCGGTTCCGTCTCCGTCGGTCCCGTCGTCACCGCCTTTGCCGGTTCCGTCGTCTCCTCCGCCGTCTCCGTCTCCGTCGCCTGCGTCGCCGCCGTCCGCGCTGGACTCGTCTGCGCCGCCCGTCTCTCCGACGACTCTTCCGCCGTCGTCTCCTCCGCCCGCGGCGTCTCCACCGGACTCTCCACCGGCCTCTCCGGAGCCGTCGCCGCTTACGGCCCGTCCCTCCCGGCAGGCCATCGTCATCGGCGCGGGCATCGTGGCCGCCGCCGTGCTGCTCGGCGTCGTCTCGTACACCTCCACCCGCCCGGACTCGCCCTCCCGCGCGCCGTCCGGGGACCGGGTGATCGCCGAGATCCCCGCCCAGCCGCAGCCCCGCGTCTATCCCGAACTGGTGAAGCTCGCCCGGCGCGGCGCGGGCGATCCGCTCGCCGTGGGCCGTGCGGACGCGCCGGTCGTCATGGTCGAGTACGCGGACTTCAAGTGCGGCTACTGCGGGAAGTTCGCCCGCGACAGCGAGCCCGCGCTGATCAAGAAGTACGTCGACGACGGTACCCTCCGTATCGAGTGGCGCAACTTCCCGATCTTCGGCAACCAGTCCGAGGCCGCGGCCCGTGCCGCCTGGGCCGCCGGCCGGCAGGGCCGCTTCTGGCAGTTCCACACCGCCGCGTACGCCAAGGGATCGAAGGAGAAGGGCTTCGCCGTCGACCGGCTCGACCAGCTCGCCCGCGAGGCCGGAGTGAAGGACATCAACCGGTTCAGGGACGACCGCGAGAGCGACGCCGCCGAGGCGTCCGTACGGAAGGACTTGGCGGAGGCGTACGGGCTCGGCGCCACCTCCACCCCGTCCTTCCTCGTCAACGGCCGTCCCATCGCGGGCGCCCAGCCGCTGGAGACCTTCACCCGGGCCATCGAGGCGGCGAAGAAGGATCCTCCGCCCAAGCTCACGCCTCAGAAGGAGACAGCCCCGAAAGGCACGACTCCGAAGGACACGGCCCCGAAGGATCTCCCGAAAGACCTCCCCAAGGACCTCCCGACGAAGAACGGCCCGACGACGAAGGACGCCGCTCCGATGGGCCTCCCGACGAAGGACACCACGAAGACTGACAGCAAGGGCGGCAAGGACGATCGGTGACGACCGACATCGGCTATCCGGTCGCGCTGCTCGGCGGTCTGCTGGCTCTGCTCAGCCCGTGCAGCGCCCTGCTGCTGCCCGCGTTCTTCGCGTATTCCATCGACTCGGCGAGCCGCCTTCTCGCCCGTACCGGCATCTTCTATCTGGGCCTGGCCACCACCCTCGTTCCGTTGGGCGCCGCTGGTTCCTTCGCGGGACGGCTCTTCTACGGCCATCGCGATCTGCTGGTCGCCCTCGGCGGCTGGCTGATCATCGCGCTCGGGCTCGCCCAGATCCTCGGCCTGGGCTTCGCCTCGCGCCGTATGGCCGAGCTGTCGGGGCGGATCCGGCCCACGACCGCGCTGTCTGTGTACGCGCTCGGTCTGGTCTACGGGCTCGCCGGCTTCTGCGCGGGGCCGATCCTCGGCAGTGTGCTGACGGTGGCCGCGCTGAGCGGCACTCCGGTCTACGGGAGCGTGCTGCTCGCGGTGTACGCGCTCGGAATGGCCGTACCGCTGTTCCTGCTGGCCCTGCTCTGGGAGCGGTACGGTCTCGGCCGCCGGACCTGGCTGCGCGGCCGTGCCTTCCGGGCCGGCCGCTTCGAGCTGCACACGACCTCGCTGCTCTCCGGGCTCTTCTTCATCGTGCTGGGGACGGTCTTCCTTGTCTTCGACGGGACGGCCGCGCTGCCGGGGCTGCTCTCGGTCGATGCGTCCTTCGAGGTCGAACGCCGGGCGCGCGATGTCGCCGCGGCCGTGCCGGACTGGGTGCTGCTGGCCGCCGTGGCGCTGGTCGCGGTCGTGGTCACGGTGGCGCGCAGGCCGCGCGGACGAGATACGAGGGAGCCGGACCGTACCCGTACCCGTACCGAAGAGGCCGGAACGGGCGGCACGTGACGTACGGGCGGCACGTGACGTGGGAGAAGCGGCGCATGAGAAGCGCGTACGGACGCGTACGGGAAAGCCCCGCCGAGGATCTTGGCGGGGCTCATGCCCTTGCGGGCGGTGGTGGCTGGGGCCGGGATCGAACCGGCGACCTATCGCTTTTCAGGCGATCGCTCGTACCAACTGAGCTACCCAGCCACGCAACCTGACGGTTGCAGCGGTCCTGACGGGATTTGAACCCGCGGCCTCCACCTTGACAGGGTGGCGAGCACTCCAA
>NZ_FMDK01000224.1 GCF_900091995.1 Streptomyces sp. MnatMP-M17 | reverse complement strand
GGCCGGTGCCGCGCCACGGAGCGGACAGCTCCAGGCGCGGCACCGGCCGTCGTCCTGCCCGCGTCAGTTCTCCTGCTTCCGGCCCCAGGCCGTGAAGACCGCGAGGGAGAGATCGTGGAAACCGGGATCGGCCAGCTCGCGGTAGGCGGCCTCGAAATCCTCGTCCGTCGCCAGGCCCTCGGCGACCACGGCCGCCCTGGTCTGTTCCAGCGTCAGCCGCCACCACGCGGCCTCGTTGTCGCCGCCCGTGATCCGCTGGAAGCGGGCGTCGTATCCGATGTCACCGAGTCCCTTGCCCGCCAAGGGCACCGGCAGATTGCGCGCCCACTCGGTGTCCGTGCCGACGGCGCTCTCCAGATGTGTGCGGAAGGCCCGCATCACCTTGCGGTAGGCCGGGTGCGGAGCGTCCTTGATGGGAAAGAACGAGGGCTCTTCGAGCAGCAGGACACCGCCGGGCTTCAGCCACCGGGCGAGCCGGGCCACCGCCTTCTCCGGGTCCGGCAGATGGATGACGACATAGCGGGTGTGGATGAAGTCGAAGGTGCCCTCCGGGAAGTCGTCGGTGTAGACGTCATGGCGCAGCACCTGTACGCCCACCTCGGAGAGTTCATCCAGATAGGTGGTGTCGAGATCGGTGACGGTGACCTCGGCGCCCTGCCCGGCCAGCCAGCGGGCCACCGAACCGCCGCCTCCGCCCACTTCCAGGACGCGGTGGCCGGAGGTCAGGCCGAGGCGCTGGAAGTGTCCGCGCGTGTGGTCGTCGAGAACGGACTCCAGGAGCCGCAGCCGCTCCCGTTCGGTGCCGATGGCGTGGCTGAACACGCCGTCCTTGTAACGCTTCTCGGTCCACTCCCAGGGGTCCTTCGACGTCTGGGCGGAGGCCTGGGCGGAGGCCGCCGTACCGGATGATGTGGACATCTGCGTTCTCCTTGGCTGGGCTGAGCTGGGCTTGGTTCGGGCAGAGGAGCGGGAGCTCACACAAAAGCGAAGACACGAGCCGGGCCACCGGTGCCGCCGGCGTGCTTGGGCGCACCCACGACGACGGTGGCTCCGACGTCCGGGACGGTGTCCAGATGCGCCAGGTTCTCGATGCCGTACTTGCCGGCGGGCAGCAGCACACGGTGGGTGAACGGATCGGCCGGACGGGTGCCCGGCTCCAGACTGGCCGTGTCGATGCCGACACCGACCACCGAACGCTCCTCGACCAGGAAGTGCGCGGCCTCCACGGAGATACCGGGATAGCGGTAATGGCCGTCGGCCTCGTCGAAGTTGAGGAAAGCACCGGGAGTGTCGATCCGGTCGGACCAGCCGTTGTCGACGGCGAGCAGCGCGTCGTCCGGGATACGGCCGTTACGGCTCTCCCACCGCAGCAGATCGTCCACCGTCAGTTCGGTGACATTGTCCTTGGCGGCCCGTTCGCCGACGCGCACCACAGCGAGCGGCGCGATCAGCCTCTCGGCCGGGATCCGCTCCACGGACAGCCCGTTGTCGTCGAAGTGGGCGGGAGCGTCGATATGGGTGCCGATGTGCTCGTTGTAGGTGAGCTCGAAGGCGTTGTACTCGTGCTCGGCGAGATTGGCCAGGCGCCTGATCTCCATCGGTTTCACATAGAGCTCGAAGACCGGCCAGTCGGTACCGAGCACATGCGTGAGGTCATGGACGGCGCCTCGGGGAACGTACAGCGGAGAGGCCTTGACCGCCGCCGCCTCCACGCCCGCCTCCGTCGGCTGCTCCCGCGAAGCGGAATCGGTGGACCGCGTGGGCTCGTTCCGCTGTGACGGCTCCGGCGACGGCGTCGCCGCGCCGAGGATCGTTTCTGGACCGCACATGGTGAATGCCTCCCTCAGTCGACCAGGGCCTGGTTGACCAACTGGCGCAGACGGCTGTGCAACGGATGGGCGCCGGACGGCATGAGCTGCGTGAAGAAGAGGACGGTCAGCCGCTCCACGGGATCCACCCAGAAGATCGTTCCGGCCGCGCTGTGCCAGCCGTACTCTCCGGGACCGGCCGGCACTCCGGCCGCCGCCGGATCCTCGACCACGGCGAATCCAAGCCCGAAACCGACGCCCGCGGTCGGCATCTCCGAGAAGACCGGCCGGCCGGCCGAGTGCAGATCTCCGCCGCCGGGAAGGTGGTTGCGCCGCATATGGCGCACGGTGCGCGGGCCGAGGATCCGCTCCCCCTCGAAGACGCCCTCGCCGAGCAGCATCTGCGAGAACCGGTGGTAGTCGCCGAGCGTGGTGACCAGCCCGGCACTGCCGGAGAGACAGGCGGGCCGGTGCAGCGCGCCGGCTCCGAGCTGATCGGCCCTGGTCGCACGGCCGGTGGCCGGATCCGCGGTGTAGAAGGCGGCGAGCCGGTCCGCCTTCTCCTGCGGTACGTGGAACGAGGTGTCGGTCATCCCGAGCGGTCCGAGAACGCGCTCGGTGAAGAACTCGTCCAGGCTCTTGCCGGAGGCGACCTCGATGACACGGCCCAGCACATCGCTGGAGACACCGTAGTTCCAGGCGGTGCCCGGTTCGAAGAGCAGCGGGAAACCCGCCCACCGCTCACAGCAGGCGGCCAGATCGAGTCCGGGCGGTGTGGCCCATTCGAAGCCGTTCGCCGTGTAGATCTCGTCCACGGGATGGGCGCGGTGGAAACCGTAGGTCAGCCCGGAGGTGTGGCTGAGGAGATGCTGTACGCGGATGGGACCGGCGGCCGGGACGGTGACGGGCCGTGCGGCCGGGCCGCGCTGGTAGACGCGTACGTTCTCGAAGGCCGGGATATAGCGGCCGACCGGATCCTGGAGGCCGATCGTGCCGTCCTCGACCAGAGTCATCGCGGCGACGGAAGTGACCGGCTTGGTCATCGACCAGGCCCGGTAGATCACGTTGCCCTCGCTGGGCAGACCGTTCTCCACATCGCGCTTGCCGTACTCCGCGAGATGGGCGACTCTGCCGCCACGGGTTACGGCGATCTGCCAGCCGGGCAGCCTGCCGTCATCGACATAGGACGCCAGGTAGCGGTCGAGCCGTCGTAACCGGCCGGGATCCAGTCCGGCCTCCGCCGGGTCGACCTCGATCTTGAGCTCGGACACCTTGCCTCCTCATGATCTGAGCACCATGGTTCGGAAGTTCGCAACTTATGGAACCATAGAAACAACAACTCGGCCGGGACAACAAGGGCTTCCCGCCGCCGAGTTGCCCAGACCGGCACCCTCAACCCGCGATAGAGGCACGGAGCGCCATGTCCCGACTTGATCTGTCCGTCGATGAACTGCTCACCACGACGCGCGCCGTACGCAAGCGACTTGACCTGACGCGTCCGGTCGAGCGCGAGGTGATCGAGGAATGTCTCACTCTCGCCACCCAGGCGCCGACCGGACGCAACCGGCAGCACTGGGACTTTGTGTTCGTGACCGATCCGGACCGGCGCGCGGCGCTCGCGGACCTGTACCGGATGGGACTCGTACGGCCGCGTCAGCCTCTGCTGGGCGGCGCCGACGCCATCAACCGCGGTGACGCCGAGGGCTGGGACAGGATCGCGGACAGCGCCCAGCACCTGTTCGAGCATCTGCACGAGGTACCGGTGCTGCTCGTGCCGTGCGTACGCGTGACGGACCGGCGCGAGCTGGAGTATCCGGTGCGGCTCGCCAATATCTACGGCTCGATCCTTCCGGCCGTCTGGCAGTTCATGCTCGCGGCGCGCTCCCGGGGCCTCGGCACCGCGTGGACGACGCCTCATCTGCACTACGAGCGGGAGGCCGCCAAGCTCCTCGACATCCCGTACGACACGGTCATCCAGACCGCGCTGATCCCGCTCGCGTACACCATCGGCACCGATTTCCGGCCGGGTCTGCGCGTTCCGGCGGACGAAGTGGCGCACTGGGACCGGTGGTAGCCGGACGGCGGGCCGCCCCGGGCGCCGGGGCGGCC
>NZ_FMDK01000100.1 GCF_900091995.1 Streptomyces sp. MnatMP-M17 | reverse complement strand
CGCGTGAGCCACTCAGCCGCCGGACCCTGCTGCGCTGGGGCGCCGTCGGCGGCGCGGGCCTGGCCGTCGGCCCGCTGGCCGCCTGTGCCGGACCGACCGGGGCTCCCGGCCCCGGCACCCTCACCCTGGGACTGAACCGCTCCCTGGTGAGCCTCGACAACAAGCTCAACCAGTTCGACGCCGCGGTCACCGTGCAGCGCGCGGTACGGCAGGCGCTCACCCGTATCGGTCCCGGTATGAAGCCGCGGCTCGTCCTCGCCGACCGGTTCGAGATGGCCGAGCCCACGGCCTGGACGGTGCGGCTGCGCGAGGGCCTGCGCTACTCCGACGGCAGTCCCGTCACCGTCGAGGACGTCGCCACGGCCCTGCGGATGTACGGACAGGTCAACGGTTCCTTTCTGCTCGGTCTCTTCCCGGAACTGCCCACCGTGGAGAAGACGGGCGCCCGGACCTTTCTGCTGCACACCGAGAAGCCCGTACCGGTGCTGGACCGGCTGATGGCCAACATCCACATCACACCGGCCGCCGCCAACAAGCCCGAGGAGCTCCAGAGCGGTCTGGGCTCGGGCCCGTACCGCGTGCTGCGTGCGAACTCCGGCGCCGGTGAGTACACGCTCGGCCGCAATCCCCGTTACTGGGGACCGCGCCCGCGGATCGACACCGTGCGTGTGCGGTTCGTACCGGAGGAGTCCAGCCGGGTCGTCGCGCTGCGCAGCGGCGAGGTCGATGTGGTCGACACCCTGACACCCGACTCCGCAGAACAGCTCACCGGACTGCCGGGCGTCCAGATCGAGGAGACCTCCGGCGTCCGTATGTGCCAGCTCTTCTACAACTTCCGCAAGCCGCAGGGACATCCGCTGGCCGATCCCCGGGTGCGGCGCGCGCTGACCTACGCGATCGACGGCGAGGCCCTGGTCAACGACGTACTGAACGGTTCGGCCGAGGAGGCCGGCGGTGTGGTGCCGCTCGCCCTCGAAGGCGCCGTACGGACCGGCTCGTACACCTACGATCCGGCCAAGGCGCGCCGGCTCCTGACCTCCCTGGGCGCCACGGACCTCCGGATCAAGGTGATCTGGGAGACCGGCGAGTTCGCCGCCGACACCTCCGTCATGGAGGCCGTGCTCGACATGCTGAAGGCCGTCGGCGTACGCGCCACGCTCCAGCAGTTCGAGCCCGGCGGCGACATCCTCACCTGGCGCCAGGGCCGGGCCGGCGACTGGGACGTCATCGGCAACGGCTATGGCAGCCCGACCGGCCAGGCCCTCACCACGCTCCAGGGCATGTACGGAGGAACAGCGGCGAAGGAACGCACCCGCGACGCCTTCATGGGCTATGTCGTACCGCGCGTGGAACAGCAGCTCAGGGCCGCCGCCACCGAGGTGGACGACACCGAGCGCGCCAGAAAGCTGGCCGTGGTGCAGCACGCCATCTGGGAGACCTGGCCCAGCCTCTGGGCCTTCGCCTCCAAGACGCTGCTCGCCCGCAGAAGCCGGGTCCAGGGACTGTCCCTGCTGCCGATCAACTCCTACGACCTGTCCGCCGTGCGGCTGGAGGGCTGAGCCGTGCCGAAGTATCTCGCCCGCCGGCTCGGTCAGAGCCTGCTCACCGTCTTCCTCACCCTGACCACCGTCTTCCTGCTGGTACGGCTCGCTCCCGGCGATCCCGCCGCCGCGTACGCGGGTCCCACCGCCACGACC
>NZ_FMDK01000227.1 GCF_900091995.1 Streptomyces sp. MnatMP-M17 | reverse complement strand
CAGCCGCAACGGTCAGGTCGTCGCCCCTGGAGTGCACCTGCCGGCTGCCGGCGGCAGCGGAATCGGCGACAAAGCGAGTCCTGAGCCGTCCAGCAGGCCTGCGGGCGAAGTGGAACTCGACTACGTCGGCTCCCTCGACAACGCGGCCAAACTCATCGCGGCGCTGCACAGGGGAGAGAAGCGGCTTGTCTTCTGCGACTCGCGCCGCCAGGTCGAGGAGTTGGGCGCGGCGCTCCGCGCGCGCGAGGTGACTGTCTTCCTCTCCCACGCCTCGCTCTCCGTCGATGAACGCACCCGTTCCGAGCAGGCGTTCGCCGAGGCCCGCGACTGTGTCATCGTCTCCACGTCAACCCTCGAGCTCGGCATTGACGTCGGTGACCTGGACCGCGTCATCCAGATCGACTCACCGGCCTCCGTCGCCTCGTTCCTGCAGCGCATCGGCCGTACCGGCCGGCGTCCCGGGACTGTGCGGAACTGTCTGTTCCTCACCACCCGCAAGGACACACTGCTGCAGGCGTCGGGCCTGTTGCTGCTGTGGTCGCGGGGCTGGGTGGAACCGGTCGTCCCCCCGCCAGGGCCGCGTCACCTGGTGGCCCAGCAACTGCTTGCCGTCACCCTGCAACAGCACAAGCTCGGCGACCAGTTGTGGGACCGGCAGTGGAACGGCCTCGCCCCCTTCGACAAGTCGGCTGCCCCCATCCTGCGCTTCCTCACCGAGGAGGGCTTCCTCGACAGCGACGGTGGGATGCTCTTCGTCGGCCCCGAGGCGGAACGCCGCTTCGGTAAAAGGCACTTCATCGAACTCACCGCCTCTTTTACCGCACCTCCGCAGTTCACCGTCCTGTCCGGACGCACGGAGATCGGCCGCACCGACCCGAGCGTGCTCACGGAGGAACGCCCCGGCCCCAGGCGGTTGCTGCTCGGTGGACGCAGTTGGCAGGTCACGTACATCGACTGGCTGCGCAAACGCGTCTTCGTCGAGCCGGCCGACGGCGGCGGAATCGCCAAGTGGATGAACGGCGGCGTCGCCGGACTGTCGTACGCCCTGACGCGTGCCATGCGCGAGGTGCTGCTTGGCACGGCCCCGCCGGTCTCCCTCACCCGGCGTGCGGAGGCGTGCCTGGCCGAACAGCGCGAAAGCGACGCACCTGACACCGTTCACCCGGGCGGCACGTTGATCACGCGCGTCGGCTCCGATGTCCGTTGGTGGACCTGGGCCGGCTACCGCGCCAACGCCACGCTGGCGGCCACCCTCCAGTCGGTCACCGACCCCCTGCAACGGCCCACCGACAGCTGGTTGCGCCTGTGCGAGAACCTCACCCCGGCCGCCTGGCGTGTGGCCCGTGAGAACGTCGGCGAGAACCTCGTCCTGCCCGACGTGGACCGCCGGGCCGTACGCGGCCTGAAGTTCTCCGCCGCTCTCCCGGAACGCCTCGCCGTAGCCACGGTGGCGGCCCGCTTGGCCGACTTCGAGAGCGCCCGCTCGGTGCTCGGCGAGTCGGCGCGATTTCAGTACGACGGCTGAATCGTGTGTGCCCGCTCCCGCCCTTCGAGAGTGCCGGAGGCCGGCGGTGGGTGTTGACATGGTCGCGGCGCGGTCATTAGTTTGGTGATTGGCGAACAATCGAAATGTTGTCAACTCGGCTGTGGTGCAGGCGACTTGGCCGGTCGGTGGGGGCGTGAGGAGGAGTGAGGATTGGACCGCTACGGGGTGACCATTCCGCTCAACACCGTTCCGCTGTCCGCGCATCGGCGGATTGTCGAGGAGTTGCCCGATCTCGGGTATACGGATGCCTGGACCGGTGAGGCCGGGGCGTATGACGGGTTTACGCCCATCACGCTGGCCGCCGCGTGGTCGCGGTCGCTCAGGGTGGGGACCGGTGTGGTGCCGGTGCAGACGCGTGGGCCGGCGCTGTTGGCGATGACGGTGGCGACGCTGGCGGAGGCGGCTCCTGGGCGGGTTGTGGTGGGCGTCGGGTCGTCCGGGCCGCCGTTTGTCACCCGTATCAACGGCATTCCCTTCGAGCATCCCTACCGCAGGGTCCGCGACACCGTGCGCTTTCTCAAGGCGGCGCTGGCGGGCGAGTATGTGATGGGCGACTTCGACTCGTTCAGCATCGAGGGCTTCCGGCTCACGTCCGTTCCGCGTCCTGCACCGCCCGTCATGGTCGGCGCGCTGCGTCCGCAGATGCTGCGGCTCGCGGGCAGCGAGGCCGACGGGCTCGTCACCAATTTTCTCGCCGCCGACGATGTTCCACGTGTGGTGGAGGCGATGGGCCCCGAGGGCAAGGCGAAGGAAGTGGTGGCACGGATCTTCGTCTGTCCCACCAGGGACCGCGACTACGCCCGGGCCCAGGGACGGGCGATGCTGGGCTCCATCCTCAACGCCCGGACCTACTCCGCGTTCCACGACTGGCTCGGGCGGAGCGATGTGCTGGCGGCGTCCCATCGGGCATGGGCAGCCGGTGACTTCCGGGGAGCCGGCGCGGCGGTGCCGGACCGGCTGGTGGACGAACTGCTCGTACACGGCAGTCCCGAGGAGTGCCGCGCACACGTGGCACGCTATGTCGAGGCGGGCGTGGTCACACCGCTGCTCGCCGTGATTCCCGCGCCGGAGTTCGGCGCCGGACCGGACGGCATGCTGAGCGCGCTGCGTGCTCTGGCGCCTGTCTGCTGAGCCCGCGGGCCGGCCCGTCCGCGATCTCGCCCGCCCGCTCGCCGACTACTTCACTTCCAGGATCTTGGTGACCAGGCGGGCCAGCGTCTTGCGCTCCGCCGGCGTGAGGGCCTGGAAGGCGCGGTCCAGCAGCCGGGGCACTCCGCTCTCGACCTTGGCCAGCGACAGGAGCCCGTCGGGCGTCAGCGTGATGGCGTTGGCCCGGCGGTCCTTGGGATGCCGTTCCCGGCGTACCAGGCCCGAGTCCTCCAGTCCGTCGATGCAGCCGACCATTACGCTCCGGTCGATGCGGAGCTGCTCGCTCAGCTCCTGCTGTGAACAGGGCCCCACATCGCTGAGCATCTTGAGGACCAGATGCTGGCCCGCCGAGATGCTGTAACCGGTGAGTTCGGCATCGACGGCGCGGGCCACGACCGTGGTGGCCCGGCACAGGGCGACGTCCGGACGGCTCATGGCGAGCGTGGCGAAGTACCGCTGACGTGCGCTGTCGTCCGCGGCTCTGCTCGGTGAGGCGCGCCGGGTTCGCGGGGGGTTGGTCATCCGGACTCCCTTGTGCGGCACATCCTGAGCGGCACTTCCCTGCCTCGCCATGGGCGGCCTCGCCATAAGAGGTGCCAAGAATGTCTCTCGAAGTACATTTGTTAGAAGTTACTCTAACGCGCGCATGGCCGGAATCGGCTCGCGGGGTTCCGCCCTTTCCGTCCGGGACCTCTGCGGAAGGTGCCGGCCCAGAGTTCGCGCCACTGGGCCGGCACCTCGGTCTTCGGTCTGTGGTCCGTGATCAGTCAGCCGGACGCCGTCACCACTCCACCGGCAGGGACCTGGGACGCAGCGTCAGCAGACCGCCGAGCCACTCCACCTGCTCCGCCGGTACGGCCAGCCGCAGCGAGGGAAGCCGCTTCGCCAACGTACCGAAAGCCGCCTGGAGTTCCACCCGGGCGACACCGGCGCCCGGGCAGTAGTGGTGACCGTGCCCGAAGGCGAGGTGGGCGGCGTCCGTGCGGGCGAGGTCCAGTGTCTCCGGCTCGGACACCCGCCTGCTGTCGCGCCCGGCCGCGTGCATCACCGGGATCACGCCTTCGCCCTTGGCCACATGCGTGCCGGCCAGGTCGAGATCCTCCGTGGCGATCCGCATGAAGCCGATCTCGGACGGAGGCGCGTAGCGCAGCAGCTCCTCGGTGGCGCCCGGGAGCAGATCGGGATCGTCGACGAGCCGGCGCCACTGCTCGGGATGGCGGAGCAGCTGGTACAGCGCCCGCGAGATGGCGCTCACGGTGGTGTCATGGCCGGCGACGAGCAGGTTGATGCCGAGCCAGGTCAGTTCACGCTCGTTCAGCCGGTCGTTGTCGTCATGGGCCGTGATGAGCGTACTGAGCAGATCCTCACCCGGTTCCTCGCGGTGCTGGGCGATCAGTCCCGCCACATACGCGGCCGACTCCTCGCGCGCGGCCAGACGCTCCTCGGGCGTGTGCGCCGTGATGCTGACCAGCCGGTCCGTCCATGTCTGGAGCTTCGCCCGGTCCTCCACAGGCGCGCCGACCATCTCGCAGATCACCCAGACGGGCAGCACGGCGGCGAAGTCGTGGTGCAGATCGGCCGGGCGAGGTCCGGCCGTGAGCTGGTCGATCAGCTCATGGGCAATCTCCTCGATCCTGGCCCGCCAGAGCTCCGCCTTACGCGGTGTGAACGCGGGAGAGATGAGCCTGCGCAGCCGGGAGTGGTCGGAGCCCTCCTGGTTGAGCAGGTTGTAGGGATTGTCGGAGAAGTCCTCGCCCTTGACCGTACGGACCGCTCCCGGCTCGCGCAGCGCGGCGCGGGAGAGCCGCCGGTCGGACATCGCGGCCATCACCTCGTCGTAGCCGGTGACCATCAGAGCGGTGTCGCCGCTGGGCAGTTGGACGCGGGTCACCGGGCACTTGGAGCGCAGCTCGGAGTACTCCTCCGGCGGTTCGCCGAGCGGTCCCAGAGGAAGCGGATAGTGAGGAAGCGAGACATCAGACATGCTGTCGGTTCCCTTTCAGGCGGTACGGGAGGATGCGGCTTCGGGCGGTACGAGGCGGTACGAGGCGCGGTGCGGAGGCGGTACGGGACGACGCGGCCTCGGGCGGTACGGAAACGGTCCCGACCTCAGGCGGTACGGGAGGGCTCAGGTGGTACGGGAGGCGCCGCGGGCGCCCGCCCGCCGTCCTCCGCGGGCGGTGGTGGCGCGGAGGCGCGTCTCTTTCCGGCGAGCAGACGCATGGCAGGGCGTTCGACCGCCCTGTGCAGCGCCCAGGACAGCAGCAGGGACAGGGCGAAGGCCGCCGCCAGCAGACCGAACACCGCCGGAGTCGACCAGGTGCGGCCCTCGCCGAGCAGCCGGTGCGTGTGCTGGAGCAGCAGCCGGTGTACGAGATAGAAGGCGAAGGACCACTCCCCGAGGCGGACGGCCACGGGATGGGCGAGCACCGAGCCCGCTCCACGGATCTCACGCTGGGCGACCGCCGCGATGAGCAGTCCGAGCGGTACGACCGTCACGCTGGTCAGTCCGTACAGAAACGGAAGCCGGAGCGAGACCGCGTAGGCGACGAGAACGAGCACGGCCGCCGGCAGCACACGTACCGGGACGGTGCGCCCGGCGAGCAGCATACGGGCCAGGAATATTCCGAAGGCGAACTCCAGCAGCCGGCCCACCGGGAGCACGTATACGAACCAGAACTGCCATACGGAGCCGGATCCGAACGGCAGCGGCGGGGAGTCGGGCAGCAGCCCGGACAGCAGTGGCAGCACGGGCACCAGGAGCGCCGTGCATGTCGCCCACACCCACAGGCGTTCGGCCCTGATACGGCGCACGGCGCGCAGCAGCAGCGGGAAGAGGAGATAGAAGAAGAGCTCGCAGGACAGCGACCAGCTCACATCGTTGAGGCTGGAGAACACATCGCGGTCCGGGAACCAGGTGTGGATCAGAAGCAGGTTGGGAAGAGCCTGCCGCAGCTCCGCCGGCGCGCCTGCCGTGGCCACCAGTACGAGAGCGGCGCCCCAGGTGACGATGTGCAGCGGATAGATCTTGGCGGCCCGCCGTCGCCAGAAACCGGTCGTGGTGTCACGGGGACGGGCCGACCAGGTCAGGACGAAGCCGCTGAGGACGAAGAAGAAACTCACGCCCAGCCAGCCGGCGTTTTTTACCGCGTCGGCGTAGAACGCGCCGACACCGGCGTCGGCGAACGGTGCTTCCAGTGAGGCGTGGAAGGCGAAGACGAACAGAACGGCGACGAAGCGCAGACCGGTGAGTGACGGGAGTCGGGAGAGGCCTGTCGGCCGGCGCGGATCCGTGGTCATGGAGATGCTCCGGATCTGGGAAAATAGAAGGATCTGGGAAACTAGAAATCCAGCATTCTAAGGTTCGCCAAGTTTCGAACTATATGCCGAAGTGGCGAGCCTCGCAAGGGAGTCGGCATCGGCGTGCGTGGCGGACAAGAGTGTCCGGCCCGGCCCGATCGGCTGAGGGCGTGGTCGGGCGCCCTCAGCCGACCGAGGCTCTACCGTGGCTTCAAGCGGCCTTCCGCGCCGTCTGATATGCGTGGGCGACGGCCTGGAGACGGTTCTTCATCCCGAGTTTGTGAAGGATGTTGGAGACATGGAACTTCACGGTCTTCTGGCTCAGTGAACAGGCCTCGGCGATTTCCGCGTTGGACCTTCCCGCCGTCACATGCGAGAAGACCTCCCTTTCGCGGATGGTGAGCCGGTCTATCGGCGAGGGCGTTCCGGGAGTGAAGAAAGGAAGGTGCGGCAGTATTCCGTCGATGATTTGAACCGCGATTCCATGCGGCAGAAACACTTCTTCCCGCGCGGTCGAGCACACGGCGTCCAGCAGGTCGTCGAGCGAGGCGTCATGGCAGACAAAGGCGCGTACGCCCGACCGCAGATACGCGACGATGCGCTCGATGCTCGGATCCTGCATCACCAGTACGACGCCGGCCGGTCGCTCGCGGGCGGTCGAACTGCGCGGTCGGCTGGCCGCGGCGGCGATGGCGGCGGCGGGCGGTAACGAGGGCACGTCCTCCATCAGCAGGACGTCGGCCTGGGCTCCCGATTCCCTTCGCTCCGAGTCGAGTTGGGCCAGTGTGACGACCTTCACTCCCGGTGTGGCGCGCAGGGCCGCGGCGATTCCGGCCGACAGGATTGAAGGGCCTCTGGGGGCGGCTACGCGTATCGGGGTGCCTGTCCTGTCGTCGGTGTCACAGTCGATCATTGGTTTCCCCCTGTGGGTAGCTTTGCGGTGCCGCTGCTCGTGGTTACGGCCAGGGGTACTCAAGGGCGCGGTCGCGAGGGCGGCAGCGGGCAGATGCTAACGTGCGAACTGTCTTGAGTTCAATGATTTTAAGGCAGACATAACTCTGTAACGTGCCCGCCTTCTGATTTCCTTGACGCGTAGTCACCCGGCAGTCGGCCGACGGCGGCGGGCGGCCGAGCACGGCCGGAGAGTGGCCGTCCCGCAAGCGGAAGCACCGCGGACGACCGGAACGCGTGCCGGAAGGCGTGGTTCCTTCCTGGTCTTCGGTCCAGGCACAAACTGGCCGGTGGGCCGAAGCCCGGGACGTGGTGAATCACAGAGGCTGGATGGATGCCGAATCGATTTCCGTCGGAGTTGCCCCTGTGAACGCACAGACCAACGACGTAAGGATCGAGCTCAACGGTCGATCCCTCACGCTTCACGAAGTCGTACGCCTCGCTCGCCCGGCCCAGGAGGGCCCGACGCCCACGGTCGTACTCCACCCGGAAGCCGTGGCCGCCGCGGAGCGCAGTGTCCGGCTGCGCGACCGTCTGATCGCCGAACGGAAGCCCATCTACGGTGTGACCACGGGCTTCGGAGACAGTGTCACCAACCAGATAAGTCCCGAGCGCGCCGCTCATCTGCAACGGAATCTGATTCGCTATCACCTCAACGGCGTCGGTCCCGACGCCGAGGCCGATGTGATCCGTGCGACGCTGCTCATCCGGGCCAACGCGCTGGCCCGTGGAAATTCCGGAATTCGTCCTCTGGTGATCGAGCGGCTTCTCCAGCACCTGGCCGCGGACATTCTGCCGCGCGTTCCCGAACGCGGTTCCCTGGGAGCCAGCGGAGATCTGGTGCCGCTCTGCTATGTGGCCTCCGTACTGCTCGGCGAAGGCGACGCCTACTTCGGAAAGAAGATCGTGCCCGCCTCCGAGGCCCAGCGGGAAATGGGCATCCTGCCCACGGTCCTGGAGGCCAAAGAAGGACTGGCGCTGATCAATGGAACATCGTTCACCACGGCATTCGCCGTGCTCGCCGCGCATGACGCGGCGAGCATCGCCCAAGCGGCCGAAATCGTCACCGCGTTCATCGGCGAGGCCCTTCTGGGCAACGCGTCGCACTACGCTGATTTCGTACATGAGGCCAAGCCGCATCCGGGACAGCTCGCGTCGGCCGCGGAACTGCGGCGGATGACCGCGGATTCCGGGCTCTCCACCACGTACGAGGAAATCCTCGGCGCGACGGATCCGCTCCAGGACGACCACCGCGAACTGGAACAGCGTATTCAGGAGCACTATTCGCTGCGCTGCGCACCGCATGTGATCGGAGTGCTCCGCGACACGCTCACCTGGGTCGGCCAGTGGCTGACCACCGAGGTCAACGCCTCCACGGACAATCCGCTGTTCTCCGTGGACGAGGAACGGGTGCACCACGGCGGGAACTTCTACGCCGGCCATGTCGCCCAGGCGATGGACAGCCTCAAGGTCGCCACCGCCGGCGTGGCCGACCTCCTGGACCGGCAGCTCGCCCTCGTCGTGGATCCCAAGTTCAACGCCGGGCTGCCCGCCAATCTCGTACCGCCCTCGCTGAGCGCCGAGGCGGGACTGCACCACGGATTCAAGGGCATGCAGATCGCCGCTTCGGCGGTGACCGCGGAGGCGCTCAAGACGGCCGCGCCCGCGAGCGTCTTCTCCCGCTCCACCGAGGCCCACAACCAGGACAAGGTGAGCATGGGCACCATCGCGGCGCGCGACGCCCGCACCGTCAACGAGCTCACGGGCCAGGTCGCGGCGATCGCTCTGCTCGCCGGCGCCCAGGCCATCGACCTCAGAGGCCGCGAGAACGCCGCTCCCTCGGTACGGCGGATCCATGAACTCATCCGCTCCCGGGTGCCGTTCACCGACGGCGACCGGCGTATGGAGGCGGACATCGCCACCGTCCGCGAGCTCATCCTCGACGGCAGCCTGGCCCGCGCGGCCGGCTCTCCAACCGACTAGGACACCGATGTTGCTGCTGCGTGACACCCGAACGGAACAGACACTGCTCGGCACGGCCCGGGCCCACACCGACCTCGTCCGCGACAGCCACGCGGGCGCGTCCGCTCCCGCCGCCCTGGGCCGGAAGTTCGCGGCCACCGTACAGGCCGCGCTCGACTCGGGACTGTACGAGCGCGACACCCTGACTGGACTGGCGGAGAAGGCGGCGCAGTCGGCGCGGACGGCGCCCGAGACCGTCGTCGCGGACCTCCTGCCTCGGCTCCCGTTCCTGCCCAAGCAGAGTCTGAGCGCCGCCGGCCACCAGGCGTTCACCCGAGGACTCTCGGAGTTCCTGCACTACTACGAGTCGTCCGGGACGACGGGCAATCCGGTGGCCGCGCCGAAGGCCCTGGACGACCTGATCGTGAACACGATCAATATCGGCGAGCAGTGGGCCCGTATCCTCGACCGGTCCGACCGGGCGCTCATCCTGATCAACGCGCCCTTCGCGCCGGCGGCCTACCAGTTCGAGAAGGTCCTCGAATACCTCCAGGTGATGTCGCTGCGGCCGTGGGTCGACAACATCACCGGCGACTACACCCGGGTGCTGCGGCTCACGCGCGAGCTCGGAGTCACCGTCTTCGTGGGACCGCCGTCCCGGCTCCTGGAGATGGTCCAGTTCGCCTACCGCAACGACGAGCCGGTCCCGGCCTTCGACAAGCTCCTGCTGATGGCCGAGCAGACCGGGCCCGGATTCATCAGGCATCTGGAGCGGCTCACCGGTGCCACCGCGTATGTCGCCGCGTACGGTTCCTCGGAGACCGGCACCACCGCCGTCACCTGCGAGCAGGGAAACCTCCATCTCCAGACGCAGAGTTATGTGCTGGAACTGACCGACGACTCCGGCACACGCTTCATCGACGGGAGTCCCGACCGCGGTGAACTCGTCGTCACCACGCTCGACATGCAGGCCCGGCCGCTGCTGCGCTACCGCACCGGAGACCTGGTCGAGATACCGGGAACGCCCTGTTCCTGCGGAGTGGCCACACCGCTGCTGCGTACGCTCGGACGCTCCCAGGACCTGATCGTCCTGGAGGGCAACGGCATCCGGCAGAACGACTTCGAGGCCGGCCTCTGGCCAGAGGAGCACAGCGGCCCGACGGTCCTGAACTACATGCTGGTGATCCGTGACAAGGCCATCGTGTGCCTGGCGACCACCGATGTACCGGTCGGGGAGGACTGGACACATACGACCGCCGAGCGCATCGGCGGGCTGTTCCCGGGCTACGACCTGGCACTGCGCCCGGTGGAGAAGCTGCCGCCGCTCGCCTCCCTCGGCCAGTACCTGGGCTGGAAGCTATCGCGCGTCCTCGACCTCAACGACGCGCGCAACTGGGACCGGCTGCCCGCGCCGATCCGCAGCGTGGTCGAGACGACGCTCGCCGAGTACGCGTCCACCTCCACCTCTGAGCACTGACGAGAACTGAGGAGTTCACGAGTATGTGCGGCATAGCAGGCTGGCTGGACTGGGAGCGCGACATGACCGGTCCCGATCACGTCCGTACGGTCTCCCGGATGGCCGAGACGCTCGCGCTGCGCGGCCCTGACGACGCCGGAGTGTGGAGCGCGCCTCGTATCGGCCTCGGACACCGCAGGCTCGCCGTGATCGACGTGGACCACGGGCAGCAGCCCATGGTCGCGCACGGCCAGGACGACGGCCGGGAGCTCGCGGTGGTCTCCTTCAGCGGCGAGATCCACAATTTCCGTCAGTTGCGAGGCGAGCTGACCGCCAAGGGCCATCGCTTCCGTACCGGCACGGACACGGAGGTGCTGCTGGCCGCGTACCGCGAATGGGGCGAGGAGAGCGTCGGCCGGTTCGCCGGAATGTTCGCCTACGCGCTCTGGGACATCGCGCGGCAGACGCTGTTCCTGGCCCGCGATCCGCTGGGCGTGAAGCCTCTCTACTACGCGGAGCACTCCTCGGGCGTGATCTTCGGATCCGAGCCCAAGGCACTCTTCGCGAGCGGGCGGATCGCCCCGGAGGTCGACGCCGAGGGCCTGGTGGATGTGTTCACGGTGGCGGCGAAGCGCCCTGGTGACGCCGTCTTCCGCACCATGCGTGAGGTGAAGCCGGGCCATGTCGTCCGCTTCGACCGGCAGGGCACCAGCGTCCATCAGTACTGGCGGCTGCGCAGCGCGCCGCACGAGGACGACATCCCGACGACGGTCGGCCGGGTACGGGAGCTGCTCGGCCGCGCGGTCGCCGAACAGACCGAGGCCGATGTGCCGTTGGGCGCCCTGCTCTCCGGCGGGATCGACTCCAGTGCCATCACGGCCCTGGGCGCGGGTACGCTCTCCGCGGCGGGCGTCGATCCGCTGGCCACCTACTCGGTCGACTTCGCGGACAGCGAGGAGGAGTTCACCGCCGACGCGCTGCATGTCTCGCGGGACGCGCCGTTCGTCCAGGCGGTGGTCGGACATCTCGGCACCAAGCACACCGAAGTCCTGGTGGAGCCCGCCTCGCTGCTCCAGGAGTCCAGGACCACCTTGCGGGCCCGCGACATTCCCGGCGTGGGCGACCTCGACGTATCGCTGTATCTGCTCTTCCGCGAGGTACGCAGACATCTCACGGTCGCCCTCTCCGGCGAGGGCGCCGACGACGCGTTCGGCGGCTACCCGTGGTTCCTCGGCGAGTCCCGGCAGCCGACGGACAGCTTTCCCTGGTCGGCCGGGATCCAGGACCGCAACGCCGTGCTCTCGGCGGAGCTGCGCCGGAGTCTCGATCTGCACGAGCGGCTCGACGTCCGCTACCGGGAGGCCCTGGACGAGGTGCCTCATCTCGACGGCGAGAGCGGCACGGACCGGCGTATGCGCGAGGTGTACTACCTCCAGCACACCCGCTTCCTGCCGTTCCTCCTCGACCGCAAGGACCGGATGAGCATGGCCAACGGCCTGGAGGTCCGCGTCCCGTTCTGCGACCACCGGCTGGTCGACTACGTATGGAACGTGCCGTGGCAGGTCAAACGCCTCGGCGACCAGGAGAAGGGCCTGCTGCGCAGCGCCGTCGAGGATCTGCTGCCCGCCGAGGTCGTCCACCGTCCCAAGAGCGGTTTTCCCGTCGGCAAGGGCTCCGAGTATCTGGACTCCGTCCGCGCCGCGGTGTCCGACATGATCGGTAACTCCGGCTCGCCCGCCATGGAGCTCCTCGACACCGCGACGCTGCGCGGCATGGTCGAGAACAAGGACTGGTTCAACGGCGCGTTCACACCGCCGCCCATCCTGCCCAGGGCACTTCAACTCGACAGCTGGCTGCGTGACTACAAGGTACGGGTGGTCCTGTGACACGGCGTCTGTTCACCTCGGAGTCGGTGACCGAAGGACATCCTGACAAGATCGCCGACCAGATCAGCGACACCATTCTCGACGCGCTGCTGCGGGAGGATCCGCACGCCCGCGTCGCCGTGGAGACGCTGATCACCACCGGACTGGTGCATGTGGCCGGTGAGGTCACGACCACGGCGTACGCGCCGATCGCGCGGCTGGTCCGGGACAAGATCCTGGAGATCGGTTACGACTCCTCGAAGAAGGGCTTCGACGGTGCCTCGTGCGGTGTCTCGGTGTCCATCGGCGCGCAGTCGCCGGACATCGCCCAGGGCGTCGACACGGCGTACGAGAAGCGTGTCGAGAGTGCCGCCGCAGGTGAAGAAGCCGCAGGTGAGGAAGGGAACGAGCTGGACAGGCAGGGCGCGGGCGACCAGGGCCTGATGTTCGGCTACGCGACGGACGAGACGCCTGAGCTGATGCCGCTGCCGATCCATCTCGCGCACCGGCTCTCGCGCCGTCTGTCCGAGGTACGCAAGAAGGGGACCGTCCCGTATCTGCGCCCGGACGGCAAGACCCAGGTCACCATCGAGTACGACGGCGACAAGG
>NZ_FMDK01001197.1 GCF_900091995.1 Streptomyces sp. MnatMP-M17 | reverse complement strand
GCGGTCAGGCCCAGGGCGCGGCCGTCGCTCGCGCTGCCGACACCGTCGATCACGGCGTAGATCCGGTCGCCGTCGCGCTCGGCGTCGGCGAGCCGCTTGAGCACCACACAGGCCACGCCCTCGCCGAGCGCGATGCCGTCGGCGGCGCCGTCGAAGGTGGCCGAGCGGCCGGTCGGGGACAGCGCGTGCACCGAGGAGAAGAGCAGATAGTCGTTGATGCCGTTGTGCAGGTCGGCGCCGCCGCACAGCACCAGATCGCTGGTGCCGGTGATCAGCTCCTTGCAGGCCACGTCCACGGCGGTGAGCGAGGAGGCGCAGGCGGCGTCGACGGTGTAGTTGGCACCGCCGAGGTCGAGCCGGTTGGCGATCCGTCCCGCGATGACATTGGCGAGCATCCCGGGGAAGGAGTCCTCGGTCAGTCTGGGCAGTTGCTCGTCCAGTGCGGACGGGATGGTGCCGACATAGCCGGGCAGCACCGTACGCAGAGTGGTCGCGTTGGACAGATCGCTGCCGGCCTCCGCGCCGAACACCACGGAGGTACGGGCGTGGTCGGTGCCCGTACCGGCGTATCCCGCGTCGGCCAGCGCGCGCCGCGCCGCCTCCAGCGCGAGAAGCTGTACGGGCTCGATGCTGGCCAGCGAGGCCGGCGGAATGCCGTAGCGCAGCGGATCGAAGGGAATCTCGGGCAGGAATCCGCCCCAGCGCGACGGAGTGCGCTCGCCGTCGCCGTCCGGTGCGTAGTACCGCTCGGCGTCCCAGCGATGGGCCGGGACCTCGGTCACACAGTCCTTGCCCGCCAGGATGTTGGCCCAGAACTCGGCCAGGTCGGGAGCGCCGGGGAACATGCCGGCCATGCCGACGACGGCGATCCGCAGCGGCGCGGGCGCGGGCTCCTCGACGGCGTCGGTGAGGCCGAGCGCGGTACGCAGTCCGGCGGCGCGCTCGCGCAGCCACGCGGCGGCGCCGTCGGCGACGGAGTCGTGCAGCGCGGCGATGCTGGTGGTGGCGGAGCGCAGCACACAGACCTCGCCCGCCATGAACATGCCTTCGTCGGCCTGGCGTATCTCGTCCACCGGGAGCAGTTCGTCGCCGACGCGCTCGATGCCCTTGCTGGCGAGCCTCAGCCTGCCGACGTTGAACCGCTCCAGGTGCTCCCAGATCTCGCGGTCGGGCACGCCCTGCTCACGCAGTCCGTCCTTGAGGGCCGCGAAGTCCTCGGTGATGGCGCTGTGCGCGCAGCGAGTGGCGTGGCCGGGCGCGGTCTCCAGCAGATCGGTGCGCTCGGCGGCGACGATCCGGCGCTGGAACAGCGGCTGGATCGCGCCGGCCGCCACGGCCTCCTCGGTGAAGAGATACGCGGTGCCCATCAGCACACCGAACGCGACACCGGCCCGGGTCAGCGGGGCTGCGAGTGCGGCGGCCATCGCGGCCGAGCGCTCGTCGTGGATGCCGCCCGCGAACAGCACCGTCAGCTCACCGGCCGTCCCGGGCCCGGACTTGGCCAGGAAGTCCAGCAGGACATCGGTCTGGGCCTCCCAGAGCGGGAAGCTGTTGCGCGGTCCGACATGGCCGCCGCACTCGGCGCCCTCGAAGATGAACCGGCGCGCTCCGGCGGCGAGGAACTGCCGCAGCAGTCCCGGCGAGGGGACATGCAGGAAGGTGGTGATGCCCTCCGCCTCCAGCGCGGCGGCCTGGGCCGGTCTGCCGCCCGCGATGATCGCGTGGGTCGGCTTCAGCTCCCGTACGACGTCGAGCTGCGCGGCCTTGATCTCCTCGTCGGCGAATCCGAGCACGCCGACGCCCCAGGGCGCGTCCCCGAGCGCCGCGCGGGTGCGCTCCAGCATCGACCGGGTGCGCTCCGCGCTCGCGAGCGCCAGCGCGAGGAACGGCAGCGCGCCTCCGGCCGCGACGGCGGCG